>DASXQC010000324.1:0-9251 GCA_036493235.1 Reyranella sp. | reverse complement strand
ACCTTGGCCATAGTCCGTGTCCTCGCTCGTGGCAGTTAGACGGGCGGACCCTAGAGCAGAAGGTCGGTTTATGTCTATCCGCCCTGAAAGCCAAGCCTTTGGTCCTCTTGATCTTTGCCCGGACAATCCCCATGGATTTGGGGGACACTTTGAACATGCCCGGGTCCAGCACTCCTGCCGCCACCCTGGTTGGCCGCTTCCTGGTCGCAGCGCCGTCGATGCCCGACGAGCGCTTCCAGAAAAGTGTGGTCTTCATCTGCAAGCACGACCACGAGGGTGCGCTCGGCATCATCGTCAACAACAAGGTCGAGGATTTGGCCCTCGGCCAAGTGTACAAACAGCTCGGCATCGACGGACCGAAGACAGCCAATTTGCAACCGGTCCTGTTCGGCGGCCCGGTCGAGACGGCGCGCGGCCTGGTGCTGCACTCTGCGGAATACAAATGCAAAGAGACGCTGATGATCGAAGGCGGCATGGCGCTGACCGCCTCGCTTGAGATCCTGCGCGACATGGCCAGTGGCGGTGGCCCTCAGCGCGCCTGGCTGGCGCTCGGCCATTCCGGCTGGTCGCCGGGCCAGCTCGACCGCGAGTTGCAGGACAATGCCTGGTTGGTGGTCGATGGCGATCCCGCGATCGTGTTCGACATCGACCTCGATGCAAAATGGCAGCGCGCCCTCGATACGCTCGGCGGCAAGACCGAACGCGGGATCAAGTTCGATCCGGCGTCCTATTCACATCAGGTCGGACGTGCGTAATAGGCACATCTGAGATGCAACCATAAAGTGCGGATACCCTGTAAATCCACCCAACGTAGGCCTATAGCCGCGAATGCGCCTTCGCATCCCTCCCTTCGCGAAGGTGTGCGTACCGGGACGTTGTAGCTTCCTTCCCCAACCCCATCAGGAGCTACGGCGTCCCGTAGTTTTGAGGGCGTGAAGCCTTTTCTTCCCCATTCAGATGGGGAGGCGTCGCGGTAAGCCGCGACGGAGGGGTCAGAAGCTCCAGTCCGTGACTCCTGACCCCATCGTCGGCGGAAGACGCCGACACTTCCCCTTCGCGGGTTCCGCGAAGGGGAAGAAAATGAGGGCTACTCCGCCGCGACCTTCTCGCTCGCCGGCGTGCGATATGCGGCCAGCAGCGAGGCCTCGCGCGCTTTGGCGGCCACCACGTTCTTTTCCTTGATGTGGCCGAAGCCGCGCATCGTCTCGGGCACCGAGGCGACCTGCACCGCCAACCCGTGGTTGTTCTGGTCGAGCGTGGCGAGCAGGGAGTCGACCGTCGCCTCGTACTCGGCGATCAGGCGGCGCTCCATCTTGCGCTCCTCGGTGTAGCCGAAGACGTCGAACATCGTGCCGCGCAGGCGCTTCAGCGACGCCAGCACGCGGAACGCGCTCAGGATCCATGGACCGTACTCGCGTTTCTTGAGCTGGCCGGTCTCGGCATCGCGGTCGGCGAACAGCGGCGGCGCGAGGTGGAAGGAGAGCTTGTAGTCGCCCTCGAACTGCGCGCCGAGTTTCGCGAGGAACTCGCCGTCGGTATAGAGGCGCGCAACCTCGTACTCGTCCTTGTACGCCATCAGCTTGTAGAGCGACTTGGCGACCGCCTCGGCGAGGCCCGAGCGGCCGCGCGCGCGTTCCTTCTCGACCGACGCCACGCGCTCGACGAAGCCGCGATAGCGCTCGGCGTAGGCCTTGTCCTGGTAGGCGGTCAGCAGCTCGATCCGCTTGGCGACGATCTCGCTCAACGTCCGCGCCGCCGGCTTCTCGACCCGCAGCGTCGGCTTTGCCGCGGCCTGCACGGCCGCGAGGTTGTGCGCGGCCAGCCGGCCCCAGGCAAAGGTGCGCTTGCTGGTCTCGACGGCGACGCCGTTCAGCTCGATCGCGCGCTCGATGGCGTCGAGCGACAGCGGCACAAGGCCCTTCTGCCAGGCATAGCCCAGCATGAAGAGGTTGGTAGCGATCGAATCGCCCAGGATCGCCGTGGCGAGGCCGGTGCCGTCGACGAAGGTCGTGGCGTCGTTGCCCGCGGCGTCGCGGATCGACTTCATCATCGCCTCGGCGCCGAGGTCCATGTCGCCGTTGGTCACGAACGCCGCGACCGGCGTCATGTAGCCGTTGATCACCGCCTTGGTGATGCCGGGCTCGATGCGCGACAGCGCGGCCGGCGCGGCAGCGACGACCATGTCGCAGCCCAGCACCAGGTTGGCGCCGCCAGCGGCGATACGCACGGCGTGGAGGTCCTCAGGCTGGGGCGCGAGCCGGACGTGGCTCATCACCGCGCCGTTCTTCTGGGCGAGGCCGGTGAAGTCGAGCACCGTGCAGCCCTTGCCCTCGAGATGGGCGGCCATGCCGATCAGCGCGCCCACGGTGATCACGCCGGTGCCGCCGATTCCGGTGATCAGGATGCCGTAGGCCTCGCTCAGCGGCCGCAGGGTCGGCATCGGCAGCGAGGCGAACGGATCGTCCTGCACCAGCTTGAGCTGCGGGCGCTTGGCCTTGGCGGGCGCGCCGCCATGCACCGACACGAAGCTCGGGCAGAAGCCGTTGAGGCAGGAGAAGTCCTTGTTGCAATTGCTCTGGTCGATCTGGCGCTTGCGGCCGAGTTCGGTCTCGAGCGGCTTCACGGAGACGCAGTTGCTCTTGTCCGAGCAGTCGCCGCAGCCCTCGCACACCGCGTCGTTGATGACCACGCGCTTGTTGGGGTCGGGGAAGGTGCCGCGCTTGCGGCGGCGGCGCTTCTCGGCGGCGCAGGTCTGGTCGTAGACCAGCACGGTGAGGCCGGCGATCTCGCGCAGCTCCTTCTGTACCGCGTCGAGGTCGTCGCGATGGCGGATCGTGACGCCGTGCGCGAAGCCGGCATTGATCGGATACTTGTCGGGCTCGTCGGTGACGACGACGATCTTCTTGGCGCCCTCGGCCTCGACCTGCCGGGTGATCTCGGGAACGGTCAGCGGGCCGTCGTGCGGCTGGCCGCCGGTCATCGCCACCGCGTCGTTGTAGAGAATCTTGTAGGTGATGTTGACGCCCGCCGCCGCCGACTGGCGGATCGCCATCAGGCCGGAGTGGTAGTAGGTGCCGTCGCCCAGGTTCTGGAAGACGTGCTTCTCGGACGTGAATTGCGCCTGACCGACCCAGGTCACGCCTTCACCGCCCATGTGGCTGATCAGCGAGGTGCGCCGCTCGGGCATCCATACCGCCATGCCGTGGCAGCCGATGCCCGCCATGGCGCGGCTGCCGTCCGGCACGCGCGTTGAGGTGTTGTGCGGGCAGCCCGAGCAGAAATACGGCGTGCGCGCGACCTTGGGCGGCGGCGCGTTGAGCAGCTTCTCCTTGGCTTCGAGGCGGGCCAGCCGCTGCTTGAGCTCGGGCGAATCGCCCGTGTGCTTCATCAGCCGATTGGCGATGACGAGAGCCACGCCGGTCGGCGACAACTCGCCTTCGCTCGGGAAGAGGATGGCGCCATCCTCGTCGGTCTTGCCGATCACGTGCGGGCGGCGGTCGGCCGGCGCGTTGTAGAGCACGCGCACGAGCTGGTCCTCGAGGTTCGACCGCTTCTCCTCGATGACGATCACCTCCTGCAGGCCCTCGGCGAAGCGCCGCGCGCCTTCCGGCTCGAGCGGCCAGGTGACGCCGACCTTGTAGAGGCGGATGCCCATCGCCTTGCAGCGTTCGTCGGAGAGGCCGAGATCCTCCAGCGCCTGGCGCGTGTCGAGATAGGCCTTGCCGGTCGTCATGATGCCAATGCGCGCCCGCGGCGGGTCGATCACGGTGCGGTCGAAGCCATTGGCGCGGACGAAGGCGCGCACCGCCGCCATCTTCGGGCCGTGCAGGCGGCGCTCCTGCTCGAGCGGCGCATCGGGGTTGCGGATGCCGAGCCCGCCGGGCGGGAGCTGGAAGTCGGTCGGCAGGGCAACCTGGATGCGCTCGGGATCGACCCACACCGACGCGCCACTTTCCACGGTCTCCGAGATCGCCTTGAAGCCGATCCAGCAGCCCGTGTAGCGCGACATCGCAAAGCCCAGGATGCCGAAGTCGAGATACTCCTGGACCGTCGCCGGATTGACGACCGGGATCATCGCCGCGGCGAAAACCTGCTCGCTCTGGTGCGGCAGGGTCGAGGACTGGCAGCCATGATCGTCGCCGGCGAGCGCGATCACGCCGCCATACTGTGCCGTGCCGGCCGCATTGCTGTGCTTCAGCACGTCCATCGAGCGGTCGACGCCCGGTCCCTTGCCGTACCAGATGCCGAACACGCCATCGACCGACGCGGTCGGGAACAGGGTGGTCTGCTGGCTGCCCCACACCGCGGTCGCCGCGAGGTCCTCGTTGAGGCCGGGCTGGAAGTGGATGTTGTTCTCTTTCAGGTACCGCTTCGCGCCCCACAGTGCGTTGTCGTACATGCCGAGCGGCGAGCCGCGGTAGCCCGAGATGAAGCCGCCGGTGTTCAGCCCCGCCTTCAGGTCGCGCTGGCGCTGCATCATCGGCAGGCGCACCAGCGCCTGGATGCCGGTCAGGTAGACCCGGCCCTTGTCCAGCCGGTAGCGATCCTCGAGGGCGTAGTCGCCGAAGACGAGGGGAAGCGGGGTGCTGCTCATGGGCCCTCCCGGGGCGCTTTCATAAACGGTCGTTTATGACAGGAGCATAGCGTGCTGAGGATGGACGCGCATCATCACCCCGTCATCCCGACTGGAGCCCGAAGGGCGGAGTGGAGGGATCTCTTTTTGCGGTGCGCCGTGAAAAGAGGCCCCTCGGCTACGCTCGGGGCGACGGGACGGCTAATTCGTCGGCTTCCGGCCCGCCTTGTAGTTGGCGATCGCCGTCTTCAGCTTCCGGTATTCGCTGCAGCCGAACAGGCAGAGCGAGTCTAGCCGGGCGAGGTGCTGCTCGGCTTCCTGCGGGCGGTCGAGCATCAGATAGGCCTCGCCGATGTATTCGTGCGCGCCGAGGTGCTTGGGATCGATCTGCAGGGCGGTCGTGTAGTATCGCAGCGAGCCGTTGGGGTCGCCCGACTTGCGTGTGGCGTAGCCCATCAGGTTGTAGGCGTCGGCGTTCGACGGATCCTTGGCCACCACCTGCTGCAGGAGCGGCAGGGCGGCGGCGTAGCTGTGGGCTTCGATCGCCACTTTCGCCTGCGCGAAGTTCGGATCGACCGGCTTGGCGGGCGACATGCCGAGGCTTTCGCCTCCGCCGCCGCCGCCGGCGGCGAGGGCCGCTGACGAGCACACCAGGACCATGGTCACGACAGAAAGAAGGAAGCGCATCGTCGACCTCCCGGCACCTAACGGCGCGCTGTTAGTTCATCGGCTTCTTGCCCGCCTTGAAGTCCGCGATCGCCGCCTTCAGCGTGCGGTATTCGACGCAACCGAACATGCAGAGCTGGTCGAGCCGGGCGAGCTGCTGCTCGGCCTGCGGGAGCTTGTCGAGCATCAGGTAGGCCTCGCCGAGATACTCGTTGGCGCCGAGATGCTTGGGATCGATCTGCAGGGCGGTGGTGTAGTACTGCAACGAGCCGTTCGGATCGCCCGACTTGCGGGTGGCGTAGCCCAGGAGATTGTAGGCGTCGGCGTTCTTCGGCTCCTTGGCGACGACCTGCTGCAGCAGCGGGAGGGCTTCGCGATATCGCTTCGCCTCGATCATCGCTTTGGCGTTGGTGTAGGCCGGATCGGCCGGCTTGGCCGAAGAGGACGACGGCGCCGGATCGTTGCCCATGGCGAACGCACCACCGGCCGATGCCGCGATGGCTATCGCAGCCAGGATCGTGAAGGGGGTGCGCATGATCGATTGTCTCCTTTGCAGCATCCTTACTGCCTTACCGGCTCGCGCAACGAAATCAGGATGACAAGCTCGTGAGGTCGCGCGCATGCAGGACGGCGCGCACGACGAGCTTGCCTTGCCGGCCGCGGATATCGACCTCGTGCGACGGTGCGGCGGCGAGGTCGGCGCCGGCGCGGTCGAGCAGCTCCTGCGACACCACGAGCTGGACCTTGAAGTCCTTGGTCAGGGTCTCGAGCCGGCTCGCGGTATTCACCGTGTCGCCGAGGGCGGTCAGGGTCACGGCACGGCCGTAGCCCATCTCGCCGACGATCGCGGGCCCGGCATGCAGGCCGATGCCGATGCGCAACGGCTGGTCGAGGTCGCCCGACAGCGCCTCGTTGAGGTCGTCGAGCGCGATGCCCATGCGGCGCGCGGCATCGAGCGCCTGCTGGCAGGCGATCTCCGGTTCGCGGTCCAGGCCGAAGATCGCCATCACGCCGTCGCCGATGAACTTGTCGAGCCGGCCGCCCGCTGCCTGCACCGCCTGCCCGGTAGCGCGGAAATAGCGGTTGAGCAGGAACACCACGTCGTAGGGCAGGCGGCCCTCGGAGATCGAGGTGAAGCCCCGGATGTCGGCGAACAGGATCGCGACATAGCGCTCACCGCCATGCGCCTGCGGCTGGCGGCGGTAGGCCTCCACCGGGCCCGAGGTCGGCGGCAGGAGCGGTGTCACGCGATAGCGCCCGGGCGGCGGCCGGAGCTGGCAGGCGAGCCGCACGTTCTCCGGCGCACCGACCCGCCTCAGCACCTTCTGCTCGTCCTCCGACGGCGGCGGCAGCTTCTCGCGGTCGGGCCCGCCGATCCGCACCCGGCAGGTCGAGCAGCGGCCGCGGCCGCCGCACACCGAAGCGTGCGGGATGCCGGCGATGCGGCTCATCTCGAGGATGCTGAGGCCGGCCGGCTGGTCGACGCGCTGGTGGTCACTGTAGACCAGATGCACCACGCCGGCGCGCCGCTCCCACAGATCGCGGACCGGCCGTGCCGCGAAGGCACCGGCCAGCAGCAGCAGCGAGGCCGTGAGCAGGCTGTCGGCGGTCATGTAGAGCATCGACGTGTCGTGGCCGTTGGGCGCGTTGAGCTGCCCGAACAGATCGCGCAGGAAGCCCGGCTGTTGGGCGAGCTCGGCGAAGTCGCGCAGCGCGATCGCCGCACCGCCGAACGCGGCCGCCGGCAGCAGCAGCGCCACGGCATAGAGCGCCGGCAGCCACGTGCGGTACCAGGGGCGCAGGCGCCAGGCGAAGTGGAGGCCGATGCAGGCGTGGATCCAGACCACGAAGATCAGGCCGAACTGGCGCACGATCCCGACCCAGGTGCCCGCCACCAGCGAGGCCAGCACCCAAGGATAGCCAACATGCACGTCGTACAGGTCCTTGGCCAGCCGCGTGCCGGTGACGTGCAGCGCGGCGAGCGGCACGATCGACATGCCGAGGATGAGCTGCGTCCATTCCCAAGGCGACAGATGCAAGGTGCGCCGTCGCAGGATGGCGTAGAGCGCCAGCGAGAAATGCAGCGCCACCGCGCTGTAGAGCACGACCTGTCCCGGCAAGGACGCCCAGACATAGACGAACCAGACCCGGCCCGCTTCGAGGAAGCGCAGCGAGATCAGGCCGAGCGAATGATTGAGCAGATGCGTGGTGACGTAAGCGAGAAGGACGTAGGCAGACCAGAGGCGCAGGCGTCCGATCACGACTTCGCCCCGGCGCCTACTTCAGAAGCGGCAGCACCGCTTCCGGCGGCCGCCCGATCGCGGCCTTCTTGCCCGAAACCACGATTGGCCGCTGCAACAGGATCGGATGGGCCGCGATGGCCTTGGCGATGTCGGCCTTGCTCATCTCGGCCTTCTTCCTGCCGAGCGCCTTGAACTCGGTCTCGCCGTCGCGGACGAGCTCGCCCAGGTCACCGCCCACCATATCGATCAGTTTCTCCACCTCAGCCTTACTGGGTGGCTCCTTCAGATATTCCCGGATGGTGGGTTCGACTCCCTTTTTGTTCAGGAGCTCGAGGGTCTGCCGCGACTTGCTGCAGCGCGGATTGTGCCAGATCGTAACCGTCATGGGCCGAGGATGGCCCGCGTCAGCGCATCTCGTCCAGAGCGTCGGGGTCGGCGGCGTCGATCACCTTTTTGGCAAGAGCGTAGTCGAAGCCGCCGCGCGCCATGGCGGCGAGGTCGCGGTTGCGATGCTCCGGGCGCTCCTTCTGCCGGAATGGCCCGAGCCGGCGGCGGCGGGCCAGCGCTACCGCGGCCTGCCATTCGCGCCGGCCGGGGTCGGTGTCGAGTTCCTGGTCGAGGCCGGCCATCGCCTTGTCGAGCGTGTCGTCGTCGACACCGGCGAGCTTCAAGCGCTGGCGCGTCAGGCGGCCCGAGCTGCCGCGGCGATGCAGGGCGCGCGCCTTGGTCTGGGCGAAGGCCTGGTCGTCGATCATGCCGGCAGCGACGAATTTCGCAACGATCGCTTCGATCGTCTGCTTCACGTTGTCGATGATCGGCGCCTCAGCCATCTCGGCCTTGCGTACCCGCCGGTTCAACACACGGCGCAGGCCCTCAGCCGTGCTGGGATAGCGCTCGAGATAGAACGTGGCGGCGTTCTGCAGGTACTGGGCGGTGATCGGCTTGACGGGTTTCCTCATCCACCTCCCCCGTCATAGGGCGAGGATACAGGAGGGGGAAGGCCGCAGGACTTGCCTATGGCCTTCCCCCTCCCGGCCTCCCCCATATGACGGGGGAGGTGGATGAGGATGAGTGGGGGCGGCCGCTTCAAGGACGGTATCCGAAGCTGCGCGGGCCGGGCTTGCGCATCGGCGCGGCGAGATTGGCGAACTCGCAAAGAAGTCGCCGCGTGTCACGCGGGTCGATGATCTCCTCGACGCCGAAGCGCTCGGCCGTGCGGAAGGGCGAGCGGACCTTGTTGAGGCGCGCCTCGATTGCCGCGAGATGCGCCGCTGGATCCGGCGACGCCGCGAGCTCGGCCTTGTAGGCCGCCTCGATGCCGCCTTCGAGCGGCAGCGAGCCCCAGTCGCCCGACGGCCAGGCGTAGCGGAAATTGTACTTCTGCCAGTTCTGATGCGCCGCACCCGCCACGCCGAACGACTTGCGCAGCAGGATCGAGCACCACGGCGCCTTGCTCTGGTAGACCGCGGCGAGCGCTCGCGCGCCGTGCCGGATGGTGGCGGCCTTCTCGCCGGCGACGCCGATGATGAAGCCCGGAATGTCGACGAAGTGCACGACCGGCAGATGGAAGGTCTCGCAAAAGTCGACGAAGCGCGTGACCTTGTGGCTGGCGTCGGTCGTCCAGCCGCCGCCGTAGAAGAAGGGATCGCTCGCCAGCACCGCGACCGGCCAGCCGTCGAGGCGGGCGAGGCCGGTGACGACCGAGCGGCCCCACATCTTGCCGATCTCGAAGAAGCTGCCGCGATCGACGCAGGCCTCGACGATCGGCC
>DASXQC010000323.1:0-3016 GCA_036493235.1 Reyranella sp. | reverse complement strand
CAGATGCCAAAAAAGTTGTCGCCGGCCACCTGCACAGTAGATTCGTCCGGATCGTCGAAATTGGCCGTGAGGAAGCCGAGCCGCCTCGGCCCCGCGTGGGGAAACCGAAGCCGCACGACGGTGCCGGCATGGCTGTCAATCGGCGTCCAATTTTGACCCCCTATCGGCGTCCAATTTTGACCCCTTTGCGCCCCGGGTTCGGACGGTAGCGCTCGCGCCGTCGGAGCTGGTCGGGGTTGCGGAGACGGCGCGAGCGCGGGTTGGGGGCTGATCGTCGGCGCGGCTCTTGAAGCGCCAGCTGTCGTTGCCGGTCTCGACGATGTCGCAGTGGTGCGTGAGGCGATCGAGCAGCGCGGTCGTCATCTTGGGATCGCTGAAGACGCTTGGCCATTCACCGAAAGCCAAATTGGTGGTGACGATGATCGAGGTGCGCTCGTAGAGCCGGCTGACGAGGTGGAACAGGAGTTGGCCTCCGGCTTGGGCGAAGGGCAGATAGCCGAGCTCGTCGAGGACGATGAAGTCCAAGCGTGTGAGCTGATCGGCGAGCCGGCCTTGCCGTCCATTGCGGGTCTCGGTCTCGAGCCGATTGACGAGATCGACGACGTTGTAGAACCGGCCGCGTGTGCCGGCTCGGATGCAGCTTCTGGCGATCGCGATGGCGAGATGGGTCTTGCCGGTGCCGGTCCCGCCGATCAGCACGGCGTTGCGTTGCTGGGCGATGAAGCCGCCGCCAGCGAGGTCGCGCACCAGGGTCTCGTTGACCGGCGTTCCCTCGAACCGGAAGTCGTCGAGGTCCTTGGCGAGCGGCAGCTTGGCGATGGTGAGCTGGTATTTGATCGAGCGCGCCTGCTTCTCGCTGATCTCGGCCTTGAGCAGGTCGCCGACGATGCGCTGGGGCTCGTGCTGGCGTTTGACGGCCGTGGCCATGACCTCGTCGAAGGCGGCCTTCATGCCGTAGAGCTTGAGCTCGCCCATGAGGTCGAAGAGTTGGGTCCGTTCCATTAGCTGGTTCTCCTGAGGTTGTCGTAACGGGCGCAATCGGCGATGGGCTCATGGCGCAGCGTCAGCGCGGCCGGTGTGAGGATCGTGGCCGGTGGGCCGAGATCGCGCTGGCGGGCCAGGATGTTGAGGACGACGTCGGCAGAGTGGACGCCGTGAGCGGTCGCCTCGGCGCAAGCGGCCTCGACCGCCGGCAGCCCGTCGGTGAGCACGGCAGTGAGGATGTCGACCATCTGCCGGTTGCCGTCGTCGGCGCCCGCGAGCTTGCGCCGCACGCGCTCCATTGCGGCCGGCAGCACCCAGTCCTTGAACGGCGCGCCGTTGCGCAGGGCGCCGGGCTTGCGGGCCAGCACCGGCACGTAGTGCCAGGGGTCGTAGACCGTGTCGCCGCGGCCGAACGCACGAGGATGCTCGGCGACGATGCGCCCGTCCTGGCGGATCACGATGCGGTCCGCATACGCCTGGACCTCGACCGGACGCCCGACCGCGCTGGCCGTCACCGAGTATTTGTTGTTGTCGAAGCGAACCAGGCAGGTCTTGGAGACCGACGCCGGCACGGCGTGGAATCCGTCGAACCTGCCCGCGTAGGGGACGAGCTTCGGCCGCTCCGCCTCGAACACCTCCCAGACCGTCTGCTCGGTCAGCTCCGGATGATGATGGGCCTTGGCGTAGGCGATGCATTTGTCGAGCAGCCAGGCGTTCATCTCGTCGTAGGTCTTGAACCGCAGCCGCGGCGTGAAGAAGCGCTCGCGCACGAGGCCGACCTGGTTCTCGACCTGCCCCTTCTCCCAGCCCGATGCCGGCGTGCAGGCGACCGGATCGACGAGATAGTGGCTGCACATTTGCAGGAAGCGGCGATTGTAGAGCCGGTCCTTGCCGACGAAGACCGTCTCGACCGCCGTCTTCATGTTGTCGTAGATGCCGCGCCCGCAGGTGCCCTTGAACAGCGCGAACGCCCGATCATGGGCGTCGAACACCATCTCCTGCGTCTCGCGCGGGTAGGCGCGCACGAACAGCATGCGGCTGTGACAGAGCCGGACATGCGCGACCTTCACGATCACCGTCACGCCATTGAGCAGGACGACCTCGTGGCTCCAGTCGAACTGATAGGCTTCACCCGGCGCGAAGCTCAGTGGCACGTAGGCTGCAGCCGTCGATTGCCCGCGCTCCTTCGCCCATCGCCTGGCGTAGCGCCGCACGGCATCGTAGCCGCCGTCATAGCCGCGCCCGCGCAACTCCTCGAACACCCGGATCAGCGTCAGCTGCTCGCGGCCAGGCTTGGCTGCGTTCCCGGTCAGCAGGTCTTCGAGGTCCGCCGTCCATCGCCCGAGCTTCGGTCGTGGCTGGACCTCCCGCTCATACTCGAACGATGTCTCCCCCGATCGGAGCACTCTGCGGACCGTGTTGCGCGACACCTTCAGGTCCCGCGCGATCTCCTTGATCGTCTTGCCCTTGACGAAGTGCTCGCGCCGAATCCGCGCAATCGTCTCCACGACCAGCATCCCCTGACCACCCGCTTGGAATCGAAGCGGGAAGCCTGCAACGGCCACACCTCAGGGGGGTCAATTTTGGACGCCGATCCCCCGGCTCAGGGGGTCAAATTTGCACGCCGAATAACAGGGCAGCTCATCGCCGCGTGGCAGGAATGGCTCGGATGGGGTAGGCATTTCCGCCGATTCAGATGGCGGCGGCAACACCGAGCGATTGCTGTCTGCTTCGCCTCGAACAGCGGCGGAAGAGCGGACATTGCTGAACGTCCGAGATGGGCCAGGAGGAGACTCATGCACTGCAACAAATTCGGATACGCTGGTCGGCCGGGTCTTCGTTGCGCGCCGCGGAGCGGAACCCGTCCAGGCATCGATAGCTGAGAGACGAGTGATATTGTCATGCGCTCGAATTTAGGTCGTGTACTCATAAAATTGCCTGTCCGCTCCAATTCCAATAGCGGCGCGAACTCGCGAACTTGTTCAACGCGTCTTTGAGGCCCGTCGCGTGTACGTGCTTGTCGCATATGAGT
>DASXQC010000322.1:0-8214 GCA_036493235.1 Reyranella sp. | reverse complement strand
CTGGTCCGGCGCACGATCGACAAGATCAAGGAGCTGAAGGACGGCTTCAACCTCACCGTCCTGATGGCCGAGCAGAATTTCACGCAGGCGGTGCGGATCGCCGATCGCGGCTATGTCATCGTGCACGGCAAGATCGCCTTCACCGGCGAATCGGCCGAGGCGCTGAACAACAACGACCTGATCAGGGAATTCTATCTCGGAGCGTAAGCACGGGGCGCATAGGCGAGGGGCGCATCGCTTTCACGATGCGCCCCGCCCCGCCTGCAAAGTATGACGGCGCGACGCCGCCATACTTCGATCAGCCCGGATTGTACGGGTAGATGATGTTACCGGTCTTGTACTTGGGCGGCCACAGGATCACCTCGCTCTCGGGCTTGGTGAACTGTGCCGCGTCGTTGCCCTTGATGCCCTGGAACTGGACCGCCAGGACCCCGGGCTCCTCCCACTCGCCCTCGTCGTTGAATTTGACGTCGCCGACGACCGTCTTGAAGGTGGCCTTGCGGCAGAACTCGGCGAGCTTGTCGTCGTTGGTGCCGCCGGCGGCCGTCACGGCCTGCGCGATCACCTGCATACGCGCGTAGGCGTACGGCGGCAGGTAGTAGCCCAACAGGTCGACGCCGGCCGCTTCCGACTTGGCCTGATACTTCTTCAGGAAATCACGGCCCTCGTCAGTGGCGAACTTCGCCCATGGCAGCCAGAAGTCGTAGTCCACGATGCCGTTCAGCAGAGGCCCGAGCTGGGTCTTGATGGCGGTCGCCTGCAGGCCGACCATGCCGCCGCCGTAGAGCTTGGGCTTGAAGCCGATCTCGTGGCTGGCGCGGATGATGCCGACCGTGTCGGCCGGGTAGGAGCAGGCGAGAAAGATGTCCGGGTTCGTTGCCTGGACCGCGCGCACGACTGGCGTGTAGTCGGCCGTGTTGGGCGGATAGGTCTTGTCGTAGACGATCTTGAGCCCGAGCCGCTTGATCACATTGCGCGCCCCGTCCATGGCGTTGCGCGGATACTCGGCATCGGCCCCCACCATCGCCACCGTCGTGGGCTTGGGCGTTTGCTCGACCGCGACCTGGAAGAAGGCCTCGGCGGAAGACTCTTTTGGCCGCGGTCCGCCAGTCGGCACCATCGAGAAATAGCGCTTGTAGTGAAACTCGGAATTCACGGCCAGGCCGAACAGGGAGAAGAACGTCCGTTCGTGCTGCATCACGATCGGCATGGCCGGCGCGATGATGTTGGTAGCGTAGCTTGAGCCGATGATGTCGACTTTGTCGACTTCGAGCAGCTTCGTGTAGAGGCCGGGGACGTTCGAAGGGTTCGACTGATCGTCGTAGTAGACCAGCTTGACCGGCCGGCCGAGCAGGCCGCCCTTGGCGTTGATGTCCTCTTCCCAGATCTGGGACGCCAGTAGCGCGCCCTTGCCGTTGGGCGCGAGCGGGCCGGTGAGATTCATGCTGAAGCCGATGGTGAGCGGCTTGTTCTGCGCGATCGCCGGAGCGGCGACGCCGACTGCGGCACCGGCCGCAAGCTTGCCAAAAGTGCGACGTTGGATGCGCATTTCGATTGTTCCTCCCAACTTTTATGTCGTTGGGCGCGATCCTAACCCGCCTTGCAGAGCGCCGCCAAGCGCCGATGATCGGTGAGCCAGGCCCATTCCTCGTAGCGCTTCGCCGTCTCGAGGCAGTTCATGAACTCGATGGCGCCGAACGGCCGGCCGAACACATGGGCATGCACGGTGATGTCGAGGCAGCCGGCCGGCCGGCCGAGCCGCGGCCAGTTGCCGACGATCCGCTCGAGGATGCGGGTGAAGGCCTCGGGCTCGGCGCCGTAGCGGACGTAGAGCGGCATGTCGTTCACCTCCTTGGTGAACGGCACGGCGGCAATCGCGCCATTCGGCGTCTCGTGCCGGTAAGGCAGGTCGGAATTGAAGAAGTCGGCATGCCAGTCGAAGCCCGATTTCGCGAGCAACGCCGAGGTGCGGGCGCTGGGCGTACAGCGCGGGCTGAGCCAGCCCATCGGCCGCTGGCCGGCCGCCGCGCCGATCGCCTTGATGCAGCGCTCGAGGTCGTGCGCTTCCTCCGCGTCGGTCTGGTAGGACGGGATGATGTTCTGGCCCCAGCCGTGTGCCGCGACGCTATGTCCGCCGGCGACGATCGCCTTCATCAGGTCGGGGTAGCGCTCGGCCAGCAGGCCGCTGACATAGAACACCGAGCGCACGTCGAGCTTTTGCAGGATGTCGAGCAGCCGCCACGCCCCGACCTTGGGCCCGTACTCGGCCCACGAGCGCGCCTGCAGGTCGAGCACGCCGGGCTTCAAGGGATTGCCCATCGGCCCGATGCCGGGAGCCGAATCGTCGGTCCAGCCTTCGAGCATCACGCTGACGGAGAGGGCGAGGGGCTTGCCATCGGGCCAGCCCGGCGGGGACGAGGGAACGGGATGCATGGTCTCTACTCGAGCTTGATGTTCGCTACCCGGATGACTTCGGAATATCGGGCCGCATCATCGGCAAGCACACGGGTGAATTCCGCCGATGACGTGCCCGCGACGATCAGGCCGATCTCGGTGAGCCGCTTGACGATTTCCGGCCGGCGCACTGCCGTCCGGTAAACCTCTTCCAACCGCGCCTTGATCGGCGCCGGCGTGTTGGAGCGGATCGCGATGCCGAAATCGTTGCTCGCACGGACGTTGGGATAGCCCACTTCCGCGAACGTCGGTACGTCGGGAAATTCCGGCAGCCGTTCCGGGAGACAGAGCGCCAGCGCGCGGACGTGGCCGCTGAGCAGATACTGCCGGACGTCCGTCACCCCGAGGACCGACATCTGTATGCGTTGCTCGAGAAGGTCGGCGACGATCGCCGGGGTGGCGCGATAGGGGACGTGCGTCAGCTTGGTTCCGGCTTCCATGTTGAAGAGTTCGCCGCCCAGATGCACCGACGTGCCGATGCCCGAGCTGCCGTAGGACCATTTGCCGGACTGCGCCTTCGCGGCGGTAATGAATTCGGCCAGGGTCTTCACGCCCAGCTGGCTCGGCACAGTCAGCATGGTCGGCCCGATCGTCAGCCGCGAGAGCGGGGTGAAGGCGTCCATCGAGAAGGGGAGATTGCGCATCAGCAGCGCGATGATGGCGTAGCTGCTTCCCGTGAACATCAGCGTGTAGCCGTCAGCCGGTGCCGACGCGACAGCCGCCATCGCCACCGTTCCGGTGGCGCCCGGACGGTTCTCGACGATCACCTGCTGCCCCAGCGAGTCCGACGCGATCGGCGCGAGCAGCCGTGACAGCACGTCCATGGAGCCGCCCGCACCGAACGGCATCAGCACGCGGATCGGCTTGGTCGGCCAGGACTCGGCGTGGGCACCGGAGCCGGCCGTCGCCATGACAGTGCCGGTCGTCGCCGTGAGCAGCCTGCGCCTGGTCAGTCGTTCGAGCATCGCTTGCCCTCCAGAGCTCACGGCAGTTGGATCGGGATGCGGTAGAAGCGGATGGCGTTGCCTGCGAAGAATTTGCCGAGCGTTTCCGGCGATTGATCGGCCAGTGCCTCGCGCATGACGTCGACGATTCCGCCGAACGTGGTGCTGAGGCTGGCAACCGGAAGATTGCTGGCGAAGATGATCCGGTCCGGCCCGAAGATCGCCGCGGCCTCGCGTGCCACGCGGACATTGCTGGGCACGTCCCACTTGCCATGCGGCAGGCCGAGCTCGGAAATCTTGATGACCACGTTCGGGCAATCGGCCAGCGCCGCGAGTCCCTTGCGCCAGATCGCAAGGCCCTCGTCCGAACGATCGAGCGGCAGGCCCGTATGGTTGACCACCATGGGAATGCCCGGAAAGGAACGCGCGACCTCGGCGCCTTCTTCGAGGTGCCAATAGGGAATGCGCATGTCCCAGGACATGCCGTGCTTCTCCAGCAGCGAGAAATTCCGCCGCCAATGGTCGTCCTGCATGGTGCCCGGCGCGCCCGCCACGGAGACCGTGGGCCCGGGCGAGGTGTTGGGCCGAGAGCGAATGCCGCGCATCAGGGCGGACCGGGCATGGCCCTCCAGGATGGCGGCGCAATCCGGCTGGATGAACGAGACATGGCCGACCGCGACCGACGGCAGGTTGTACCGTCGATGCATCGTCTCCAGCCACTCGGTTTCCGTCACCTGCTCGTCCAGAGCACGCCCGGCCTGGATATGGACGCTGCCAATGACGTGGAACCCCCTGAGGGCGTCGATGTAGTCCCTCGGCATGTAGTCGCAGCAGATCTTGCGATAGTCGCCGAGGAAGAAATTCGGGTCGTACTGGTCCTGCTTGGTAGGATAGTGGCCCGCCTTCAGGTCCCAAAGATGATGGTGGGCGTCGACGATCGGAATCGCGAAATCATGCGGGGCCGCCAGGCTTTCGAAGATATTCATTTCCCCCGCCTTCATCGTTGCCGCGATGAAGCCGGCGCATCAGGGCGATGTCAATGAAGGCCGCTCGCCAGTCGGATCGATTGGCCGGATTACTCGGCGGCGGCTGTGCGTTCGCCGGTGAAGGCGGGCATCACCTCGCGGGCGAAGGCGCGCAGGTTGGCGACCGAGGCGTTGGGATCGACCAGCAGGATGTTGGTCGCACCACCGGCCTCGAGTTCCTTCAGCTTGGCGATCACTTCATCAGGGGTGCCGAGCAGCGAGGCCGTGTCGTCCTCGACCCGCTCTGGCAGCTTGTCGCGGGCGAGATCGCCGATCACGCTCAGCACGCGCTTGCGCGTGGCATATGCAGCGGCGCGCTCGCTCTCGTGATGGATCATCTGCAGCGGCCGCGCAGTGGCAACCATCAGCGGATCGTAGCGCCGGCCGACCTTCTCGCACTCCTCGCGGAAGATCGCGATGCGCCGGATGATCTGGTCGGTCTGGGCGAGCTGGTCGAGCAGCAGATTGTAGCCCTCGCGCGCGGCGCGGCGCACGCTGTCGGGACTGCCGGCGGCGAGCCACAGCGGCGGGTGAGGGCGCTGCAAGGGATCGGGCTCGACCACGATGTTCTCGTAGTGCCAGCGCTTGCCATGGTGGCTGAAGCGGCCTTCAGTGGTCCAGGCCTTGCGAATGATCTCCATCGCCTCGTCGAAGCGCTCGGTGGCTTCGTCGATCGGAATGCAAAAGCCGTCGAACTCGGCCTGGCGGTAGCCTTTGCCGACGCCGAAATCGACCCTGCCACCACTCAGGAGATCGAGTGTGGCGGCTTGCTCCGCAATAAGCACCGGATTGTGCCACGGCAGCACCACCACCGCGGTGCCGAGCCGGATGTGGCGCGTGCGCGCAGCAAGATAGGCGAGCACCGTCATCGACGCCGACACCTGTCCCTGGCCGGTGAAATGATGTTCGACCATGAAGAGCTGCTTGAGGCCGAGACGGTCGGCTTCGGTGACGTAGTCGATGAAGCTTTCGTAACCCTGGCTGTCCTCCAGGCCGACGCTGCGCTTGGTGCGCGCGCCGCCGAACAGGCCAAACTGCATGGGACGTCCCCGAATGGATGGTCGACGCGACATGCTGCGCGGACCTGCCCTGCAAGCGCAACCTTTTTTGCGACAAGGGCGTTGCTGGCCGTGGCCTACGTGAACTCAGTCCTGCAGCCCGGCGAGAACCTCAAGGTGATCGGCCGGCTGCATTGGATCAACTACTTCTGGGCGTTCGTGCTGCTGGTAATCGCCGTGGCTCTGCTGCTTTACGGCACGCAGGACACGACCAAGGTCCAGCGCACGGTAACCTATATCGGCTGGCTGGTGCTGGCCGTCGCTGTCGTGATGCTGCTCAGCTCCTGGTTCGCGCGGCAGATGACCGAGCTTTCGGTCACCGACCATCGCGTGATCTACAAGACCGGCTTCCTGCGGCGCCATACGGTCGAGATGAACATGGACAAGGTCGAGACGGTGAACGTCGACCAGTCGATCCTCGGCCGTATCCTGGGCTACGGCTCCATCCACGTGCTGGGTACGGGGCAGGGCATCGAAGGCCTGAGGCGCATCGCGCGCCCCATCGCCGTCCGCAACGCGATCACGGCGCGATAAGCCTTCGCTGGGGCGCGTCACTCCAGTGACGCGTTCTTGTCTTTTCTGCGCGGTGCGGGTGAGCGTTTTCGCGCGAAGCGCGAAAAGCGCTGACTCGCGCCTCAGAAGGCGCTGCCGCCCGCCGGTACCTCAGAAGGTGCCTACTTCGCCAGCTTCATTCGGCCCATGTAGTCGCGCTTGCCGAGCGGCACGCCCTTGGAGCGCAGGATGTCGTAGGCCGTCGTGGCGTGGAAATGGAAGTTCGGCATCGAGAAGGTCATCAGGAAGCCTTCGGCCTTGAACGGCATCTTCATGTCGCGCACCGAGAAGATCACTTCCTTCCCCTCGAGCGCATTGACCTCGTGGGGCTTGGCTTGCTCGAGCGCCTGTCGAGCATCGCTCACCAGCTTCTGCAGACCGGCGTAGTCGGCGGTCGACGGACCGGGCGGGGAGAACGCGCCGGCGGTGGCGCCAGCGAGCGCGCCGGCGGAATGATGGGCCACCGCTACGACCTGGAAGCGGAAGGGCAGCATGTCCGGGAACAGCCTCGTCTCGACGATCTCGTTGGGATCGACGTTCTTCTCCTTGCAGTGCGCAAGGCCCTTGGCGAGGAAGCCGTCGACGGCGCCGAGCGTCTGCAGGAACGAGCCGACGGTCGAATCATAAAGTGTGATGGCCATGGTGTTTCCCCCGAGCTGAACAGGCCTAGGCGTACGACGATTTCGGGCTAAAGTCCCGCTCCAAACTTGGCTCGAATGCGGAGCGTCCCATGATCGACCTTTACTACTGGCCGACGCCGAACGGCTGGAAGATTTCCATCATGCTCGAGGAATGCGGCCTGCCGTATAACCTCATCCCGGTGAATATCGGCACAGGCGAGCAGTTCAAGCCGGACTTCCTCAAGATCAGCCCCAACAACCGCATGCCCGCGATCGTCGATCACGAGCCGGCGGGCGGCGGCGGGCCTTTATCGGTGTTCGAATCCGGCGCGATCCTGCAGTACCTCGCCGAGAAGACCGGCAAGTTCCTGCCCAAGGATCTGCGCGGCAAGTACGAGACCCTGCAATGGGTCAACTGGCAGATGGGTGGTCTGGGCCCGATGGCTGGCCAGGCCAACCACTTCAACGTCTACGCGCCGCAGTTCAATCCGGTCGACAAGCTCGAATACGGCCAGCAGCGCTACAGCAACGAGGTCAACCGCCTGTTTGGCGTGATGAACAAGCGGCTGGCCGATCGCGAGTTCCTCGCCGGCGCGTTCTCGATCGCCGACATGGCGAGCTGGCCGTGGGTGGTGGGCTTCAAGAACTTCGGCCAGAAGCTCGAGGACTTTCCCAACCTGCAGCGCTGGTTCGAGAAGTCGGTCGGCGAGCGGCCGTCGGTGGTGAAGGGCAAGGCGGTCGGCGCCGAGCTGCGCAAGGTACCCGGCATCAGCACCGACGAGCAGCGCAAAATCCTGTTCGGCCAGACCGCGCAGGTGGTGCGCTGATCCGCAACAAGGGCTAGTCGGCCTGCCGCCAGGCCGGTTCGGCCTTGCGCTGGTAGTCCTCGAAGGTCTTGGCGAGCGCGCCCATCACCTCGGCCGATTCCTCGAACAGGGCCTTGAGCTGCGGCTCGTCGACCTTGTCAACATCCTCCCTCAGCTGATGCTGCAGGCCGGCAAAGGCATGTCGCATCTTCTCGGTGAGACGGTTGGCATCGTTGGGGACGGCCATCGGCGCTCTCCTGGGTGTCTTTTTGTGAACGACACCGGAGCCTTTCGGTTCCTCACGCGTTCAGTTTCACCATGGCCCGCGCCGCAGCTGCGATGCGGTGCCGCAGCTCCCGAGGCTTCAGCACCTCCGCCTCGGTGCCGAGCATGAGAAGGTCGATTGCGGCCTGGTCGAGCGATTCGATGGGGATCGTGATCCGGACCCAGCCCTCGTCATCCGGCGGCCCGGCCGTGTCGCGCGCGGCATCCGCGACCGTGGCCCCCAGCCGTTCGAGGCGCATCAGCGCGCGCGGCGAGGCGCGCAGCACCGCCTGCTCGCGATAGATGCCGACCTCGAAGGCGCGCGAGGACTCGGTCCAGAACCGCACCAGGTCGAAGTCCTTCGGCCGCGTGAAGCGCTCGCCGGTCGGCGTCAGCGCCTCGATGTTGGAGACGCGGTAGGTGCGGCGCTCCTCGCTGCGCTCGGCCACGACGTACCAGGTGCCGGCCTTCAACACGAGACCGAGCGGATG
>DASXQC010000321.1:0-2398 GCA_036493235.1 Reyranella sp. | reverse complement strand
GATGGGCAAGAAGCGCGCGGTCGGCTTCGACATCAAGGAAGACGTGGTCGGCGGCGCCGCCCTCGACAAGCATGGCGTGCCGCTGGCGGACGAGACGATGAAGCTGGCGCTCGAGGCCGACGCGGTGCTGTTCGGCTCGGTTGGCGGCCCGAAGTGGGACACCGCCGACTTCAGCAAGAAGCCCGAGCGCGGCCTGTTGCGCCTGCGCAAGGAGATGGACCTGTTCGCCAACCTGCGCCCGGCCAAGGTGTTCGACGCGCTGGTCGATGCAAGCTCGCTCAAGCCCGAGATCGTCAAGGGTCTCGACATCATGATCATCCGCGAACTGACCAGCGGCGTGTATTTCGGCGAGCCGCGCGGCCGGCACACCAACGCGAAGGGCGAGGTCGAGGCATTCGACACCCAGCGCTACACGGTGAACGAGATTCGCCGCGTCTGCGCCGTCGCCTTCGAGCTGGCCCGCAAGCGCCAGAACAAGGTGCTGTCGGCCGAGAAGGCCAATGTCATGCACACCGGCGTGCTCTGGCGCGAGGAGGCGACCAAGCTGCACAAGGAGAAATACTCCGACGTGAAGCTCGAGCACATGTATGCCGACGCGCTCGCCATGCAGTTGCTGCGCTCGCCAAACCAGTTCGACGTGATCGTGACCGACAACCTGTTCGGCGACATCCTGTCGGACGAGGCGTCGATGCTGACCGGCTCGCTCGGCCTGCTGCCGTCGGCTTCGCTCGGCGCGCCCGACGCAACAGGCCGGCGCAAGGCGCTGTACGAGCCGATCCACGGCAGCGCGCCCGACATCGCTGGCAAGGGCCTGGCGAACCCGATCGCCGAGACGCTCTCCTACGCGATGATGCTCCGCTACTCGTTCGACCTCGGCAAGGAAGCCGACCTGGTCGAGACCGCGGTCGAGAACGTGCTCAAGGCGGGCTACCGCACAGGCGACCTGCTGGTCGGCAAGACCGACGGCACCAAGAAGGTCGGCACCCAGGAAATGGGCGACGCGATCGTCAAGGAGCTCGAGCGACTCGCTTAGTCTCTTGCCGGAGCGCGGGCCTCCGGCAAGATGTCAGTGATCCGTATCGACGGCGTGGTTGAGCGCCGCGGTGAAAGACTGCATCTCTCCGGGCGAGACATCGGATACGGCGCGCCATTCGAAGCCGCCATGGCGCCATTCGGCCATCGAGAAGCCGTCGTGCTCCTTGACGGTCGGTTCCGTGTTCGCTCCCGATGACGCCGGCCACAGGCTGAGCGCCAGCTTGTGCTGGTTGCGGCGATAGACCAGCACTGCGACCTTACGGCCGTCGATCACGTCCAGCCGGCCGCCGAGCAATGGGAAGCCGGTCGAGGTGAGGTCGTAGACCGGCGGAGAATAGGAGAGGCGGCCGGCGTACCACGGCTTCACCGTGTGATGGTCGGACGAGGCGACGTCGACCGGATGCTCGGCCATCGCCACGCGCAGGTAGCTCGCGACCAGAGCGTCGGTGTCGCCGCTGCTGCGGCCGGTCAACGTGCCGCCGGCCCAGCCGATGCTGACCGCGACGATCAGGCTCGCCGCCATGGCCATCCAGCGCATCCGCTCGCCCCATCCGGCGTTTGAGGGCCGCGCCACGGGAGTACGGCCAGCAATGCCGCGCAGCTCGCGCTCGATCCTGGCGCGCAAGAGATCGGGCGCCGGCTCGGCCGGCAGGTCGCGCAGCAGGTTTCCGACGGTGCGCGCCGAGTCGAGCCGCTTGCGGCACTCGGGGCACACGCTCAGCGCGCGCTCGAAGTCAGCGCTCTCAGTCGCGGTCAACTCGCCGTCGACGTAGGCGTCGACCATCGCCTCACAGGTCGGGCAGTCCATGCTCTCTCCTTCCGAAACGGCCGCGCAATTCGGCGGCCATCCGTTCGCGCGCCCGTGCCAGCCGCGACATGACAGTGCCGATCGGCAGGTCGAGCACGGCCGCGATCTGCTTGTAGGGAAGATCCTGGATCTCGCGCAGCACCAGGATCTCCCGCATGTCCGCCGGCAACGCCGCCAGCGCGGCCGCCACCTGCCGCCGCCGATCGCCGGCGAGGGCGCTCTGCTCAGGATCGGGCCCGTCCGCCGGCTCGTTCTCGGCCACTTCGAGCGGCTGATCCGAACCTGCCTTGGCCCGCTGGTCGACCCAGGTGTTGCGCACGATGCGCAACAGCCACGGCCGCGCCTCCTCGCCGCGAAAGGCGTGGAAGTAGCGCAGCGCGCGCAGCATCGCTTCCTGCGCCAGGTCCTGTGCCGTCACAGGATCGCGCGTCAGCCAGCGCGCGAAGCCGTAGGCCGCGTCGAGATGCGGCAGCATCAGCGTGCGAAATCGCTCAACCGTTCCGGAGTCGGGCGTCGGCGCCTCGGACATGCGGGCCATAGGACATCAATACCGGT
>DASXQC010000320.1:0-8730 GCA_036493235.1 Reyranella sp. | reverse complement strand
CTTCCAAATCGCCCGCAGCTCTCCGTCGCCGAGCACCCGCTTGCGCTTAAGGTCCTTTCCGCTGATGCCGATCGTTTTGTCACGGATACGCGCTGCGGGAGATTCTTCAATTCCAAAGCGCTCCCCTTCTTCTGCCCAGTTAAATAGCTTTCGGATCGCCCCTAGAGCATGCCGAGCAGCGTGCTTGCCTTTGGAGGCTCTAATCTCGTCAAGGCGCTCGATTACGTCCCGCCGAGAAATGTCCAGTATCGGCCGGTTTCGCCATATCGTTGGGCTGCCGTTCGCCCAGTGCGTTACCCACACGGCAACTCTGCGTCCTGTTCGCGGCCCGTTCGTTCTTTGATGCTGCGCAACTTGGCCCAAGAACTCGCGGCGCAACACGGCTTCGGTCTCCCGGCCTCGCCGTAGGCCTCGCGTGCCCTCGTGAGCGACAAATGCTTCGACGGTTGAAGCGAACGTGTCCTGGCGCCGCCGTGCCTCTTCTCGAAGCGCCTCCGCCTTTGCGTGAGCAGGAGACGTTCCCGCCGCGAGCAGCGCAATGATGCCTGGCGCGGCCTCGCGCGCGCTTTTGAGCGCTACTGCGGGATATCGACCCAGGACGTGGGTGTCTGGGTTGCTTGCCCCCGGTCTGCGCTTTACGACAATGAAGCTCTTCGCGCCGTTGCTTGTCACCCGCATGCCAAGATGAGGCTGCATCGCGTCCCATACGATGTACCGCCCGGGCTTTAGATCCGCCGTAAGCGGCGCGGGCTTCAACGCTTTGATGCCGCGATCTGTTAGCACGACCTTCTGCGCTGCTACCGCCATGTGCCTCCACAAATGGACCCCCGGTGTGGTCAACCGTAGGTCCTTGGGCTAACGTCGGGCCAACGCTCCTACGGAGACAACGGGTGTTCCTCGATGTTCTCTAGGGTACCGCAAAACAGCAGAAAAAGCAGCGATTTATCGACCTTTTTGGCAAGCTGCGGCTACTGGAGTCTCCTCATGTTTTCTCGACTACCTGGTTTCCTAAACCGGAGGTCGGAGGTTCGAATCCTCTCGGGGACGCCAACTCCTCCTCTGCCCCGACCGCAAGAACAGGTTGCGTTGGTTTCTCGAACCTCGTGCGCTGCTTGACAGCTACGCTGGTGCGAAATGATGCTGCAGTCTCTACAACGGGCAGGGGGCGTGCCATGGAAGTGGTGGATGCGCTGCTCTTGATGCGTATGGTCGAGCGGTTGCTTGGCTTGCTGGCCGGGGGCCTCTGCGTCGTGCTGGGCTATCGGCTGTTCATCATGCTGCCGGAGAAAGCCGACTCGTCGGGCAAGGTCATCCTGCCGGGCGGCGTCAGCATCTGGCTGTCGCGCGTCGGCCCCGGCATCTTCTTCGCGCTCTTCGGCGTGGCGATCATCGGTTATTCGTTCGCCAGCACGGTGCGGATCAGCGAGCAGACGGCGACTCCGGTGGTGCAGGCGACTTCGACCGGCGCAGCGACGACGCTCACCTCGAGCCGGCGCGAGATTTCGGCCATGTCGGATCGCTCCGGCCAAGCGACCATGCGGGAGGAACGCGAGGAGCAGCTCGCCTACCTTCGCCTGACGCTGGCCAACCTCAATGCCGCGATCGACCGCCTGCAGCGCGACACCCAGCCGCCGGAGCGCGAGCGGCTCGTCGCCGGGCTGCAGGGCGCGAAGATGCTCCTGCTGCGCGGCCACTGGGACGCGCCGTGGGGCGATCCGGCGCGCTTCCAGGCCTGGGTCAACAGCGGCGCCATCCTGCCGGCGCCGTCGGGCATGGACATCCCGGCCAGTCTCTACCTCACAGGCCAGACTCGATGAGGAGGGCATCATGCGCATGGTGCTTGCTCTATTGCTTCTTGCGATTGGATTGCCGGCTGGATTGCCAGTCCGGGCGCAGTGCCCGCCGGCCTATGACTGGAGCGGCTTCTATCCGCCGGCGAGCCTTGATCGCGTCACGCAAAGAACTGCGCCCGGCCTGAGATCGAACTTCGACCAGGTGATGCTGCCGCAACTCACCGACCAGGAGCGGCGGACGCTGGGCGCCGTCGCGCTCGATCTCGACCAGCGCGAGGACGCCCGGCATCCGATGAACTTCTATGCCGCGCAGGGCGGTCGGGTCGTCCTGCCGCTCTCCTCGGTCAAGATGGTCAGCGACCTCACCGTGGCGGTGGCGTGGCTGAACCGCCACCGTCTGCCGGAGAAGAAGGTGTTCGACTACGCCGCCATGCTGGCCTTCCGTGGGCCGACGCCCGACGGCGTGCGGGCTCTGCCGCTGGCGGCGCTCGGCGTGCCCGACAACGGCTCGGACGATCCCGAGGTCGAGAACCTGTTCCAGAAACTCTACGGCGACGCCATGGTCTTCATCATGGCTCACGAGCTGGGCCATCTCTTTCACCGCCATTCGGCCAATGTCGGCCTGGAGCAATCGCGCCAGCAGGAGAGCGAGGCCGATGCCTTCGCCGTCGAGCTGATGGCACGCATGCATGCGCCGCCCGTCGGCATTGTTTTCTATTTCAACATGGTGGCGCCGTTCGAATGCCCGGCCCGCAGCACCCATCCGATGTCGGGCGCGCGCATCGAGCGGCTGGCGGCAGCGCTGCGCGACAACGGCCCGTTGTTCGTGCAGGACAAGCCGTCGCCGCAGCGTGAGCTGGTCCTGCTCGAGAGCGCCGTGCAGGGCCTGTTGCAGGTCGCGAAGCTGCTCGACGATCCGGACATTCGCGAGGCGATGCGCCGGACCGGCCAGTCGTCGAACGTCGCGCAGTTCGGCGCCGCAAGCGCGCCCGCCATCGCCGCCCCGCCGTCGCAACAGGCGTTCGACGGCAACTATGCCGGCCAGTGGAGCGACAGCCGGGGGACGAAGCTCGGCATCCGCATGACCCTCAACCGCCAGGAACAGACCGTGCGCGGTCGGTACGAGTTCGGCATGGGCGTCGCGGAGCTCGAAGGCACCGTCACCGGCGACCGGCTCGACTATGCCTGGCGGTGGGGCAACGACTATTTCGGCCGCGGCCGAATCAGGAGCGCGGGCGACGGCCGGCTGCAAGGCACCTGGGGCTACGGCCAACGAAACGAAGGCGCCGGGACGTTGACCGCCGAGCCGGTACGTTAAGGAACGCAGCAACTTCCACGGCAGGCTCGCGTTGCGTTCTGCATCGCTCCGCCGACCTCGAGCCGCGGATGTACGGTGGAGGTTGTGAGGCCCGCCCGAGGTGTTCGGTGCGGGCCTTTGCTTTTTGTGGAGGGCGTGATGGCATCGGCAACAGACAAGTCAGGCAAGTATCGCGGCCGTATCCTGCGGCCGATCCCGTACGACGACAGCGCAGGCGCACGCCAGGTGGCGCCGGTCGGGGCCTACGACATCGCCGAGGTCGGCGAGCACCTGCAGTTCTTCGGCGAGGGCTTCGATCCGTTCCAGATGCCGCGCAAGCACGCGCTGCAGCACCACAAGATCGGCAACCTCGAGATCGAGGACTGGCAGAGCTAGGCGTCAGCCCGCCCAGCGGCGGTCGGCGCGCAGCGGCGAATCCTTCGGCACGAACAGCAGGTCGAGCTGCGCAGTCGCGTCGTCGAGCGGCCGGCGCTTGAGGCCGAGCACGTCGGCCACCACGAAGCCGTGGTCGCGCATGAAGCACACAACGTCGGCGACCTCGGCGCCGCCCTTGACCGTGGCGATGGTGCTGGTCTCGACAATCAGCGCATCGATCTCGCGCAGCCGGCCGATCATGCCGCGCAACACCATCATCTCGGCACCCTGAACGTCGATCTTGGCCAGGGCCGGCCGGTCGATCGCCGGGAACAGCGTATCGAAGCGGTTCATCGGCACCGTTTCGAAGCGCAGGAAGTCGCGGTCACCCACCTCTTCCAGCAGGGTCGAGCCCTGGATGTCGGTGCGCACCTCGAGCTTGGCCTCGCCGTCGCGGTCGCCGAGCGCCAGGTGATGGATCTCGCAGGATAACGAGCGCGCGATGCGGTCGAGATGCGGCCGCGATTCCGGTGTCGGTTCGATCAGGTGATAGAAGGCGTTTGGAAAGAGCTGGTACAGCCCGTAGGTGCCGAAGCCGACGCCGACGTCGAACACGATCGCCGGCTGGAAGCCCTGCTGTTTTAGCGTGCCGAGCGAGCGCGACCACGAGAGCCGCGGCGTGCGGAGGGGAATCCACGACTCGAGCGGCCGCAACGCGTTCTTGAGATTACCGATGACATCCATCCGGAGAGAATGAACGCGAACGCCGATCAGCGTGGTGACCAAGATGTGGCGCGAAAGACCAATGACAGATTGTTTGCCGGCATTTCGACGATCTGCGGCGCCGCGAAGCCATGCTGGGCGGCCAGCGACGCGACCGCGTCGAGATCGCGCAGGCCCCATGCCGGATTGCGTGCACGCAAGTCACGGTCGAACGCGAGATTGCCCGGCGCCGTTGCAACGCCGCGGCGAAAGTAAGGGCCGTACAGGAAGAGCGCGCCGTTGGCTGGCAGCAGGCGCGCGGCGCCGCGGATCAGCCCGACCGTCGCGGCCCACGGCGCGATGTGTGTCATGTTGATGCAGACCACCGCATCCGCGCGCTCGATCGGCCAGGTCTCGGCGGCGGTATCGAGCGTCAGTGCCGGGCGCACGTTGGCGAGGCCGTCTGCCCAGGCATCGATGCTGGCCCGAGCCGCGGGATCGGGATCGCTCGGCTGGAAGGCAAGATGCGGCAGCGCCTTGGCGAAATGCGCGGTGTGCTCGCCCGAACCGCTCGCCACTTCGAGCACCAGCCCGCGCGCCGGCAGGTGCGGGCGCAGCACGTCGAGGATCGGCGCGCGGTTACGCGCCGCCGCGGGAGCCTGACGTCTCATCGTGCGTCGGCGATCGCCTGCCAGATGCGGGCCGGCGATGCCGGCCCGTCGAAATTGGTGACGCCGAGCGGCGCCAGCGCATCGACGATGGCGTTGGCGATCGCCGGGAAGGCCGCGATCGCGCCGGCCTCGCCGCAGCCCTTCACGCCCAGCGGATTGGTGGTGCAGCGCGTGCCGTTGAAGCCCAGGTCGAACGACGGCAGGTCGTCGGCGCGCGGCATGGCGTAGTCCATGAAGGTGCCGGCCACCATCTGGCCCGACTCGGGATCGTAGGTGCTGTGCTCCAGCAGCGCCTGGCCGCAACCCTGCGCCATCGCACCGTGCGCCTGGCCGGCGACGACCATCGGATTGACCAGCACGCCGTAGTCGTCGACGCCGGTGTAGCGCTCGAGCGTCACGCGGCCGGTCTCGGGATCGACCTCGACCTCGACGACATGGGTGCCGTTGGGGAAAGTGAGGTTTTCGCGCTTCCAGAAGTGGTAGGTGTCGAGCGGCTTGCCCTTTTCGCGTCCGACGGCTGCGACCTCGAGGATGCCGACGCCGCGGTCGGTGCCGGAGACGACGAACTTGCCGTCTTCGAAGCGGATGTCGGCCTCGCTCGTCTCGAGGATGTCGGCGGCGAGCGCGGTGCCTTTCTTGATGATCTCGTCTGATGCGCGCCACATCGCCGTGCCGCCCATGTAGGTCGCACGCGAGCTGCCGTGGCCACCGCCGAACGGGATCAGGTCGGTGTCGCCCTGGCGCAGCACGATCTGCCCGTCGGGCACGCCGAGCCGTGTCGCCAGGATCTGCGGGAAAGTCGTCTCGTGGCCCTGGCCGATATGCTGCGTGCCGGTGATCAGCTGTATCGTGCCGTCGGTCTCGAAGCGGACGTCGACGTTCTCCTCCGGCGCGCCGCCGGTGCCCTTGATGTGATAGGCGAAGCCCAGGCCACGCTTCAGGCCACGCGCCTCGCTCGCCGTGCGCCGCGCGGCGAAGCCCGCGACGTCGGCGCGCTCGAGGGCCTTGTCCATCGTCTCGGGAAAGGCGCCGCTGTCGACGGTGAAGCCGAACGAGTTGGTCATCGGCATCTCGGCGGCCGGCACCATGTTGCGGCGGCGCAGATCGGCGCGGTCGAAGCCGAACTTCAGCGCCGCGGCGTCGATCAGGCGTTCCAGGATGTTGACCGTCTCCGCGAACCCCGGCCCGCGCATCACGCCGATCGGCGTGGTGTTGCTCAGCACCACGCGGACACGCAACGCGATCGAAGGCAGGCGATAGACCGTGCCCTGCAGGTGCACGTATTGATAGGTCGGCACGCCGCCGCCGACGCCGGCGAGATAGGCGCCGACATTGGCGAGGCTTGCGACCTTGAGCGCCAGGAACTTGCCCGACGCATCGAGCGCCAGCGACGCCTCGGCCCACAGATCGCGCGACGGATGGTCGGCCAGGAACACCTCGCTGCGGGTGGCGATCCATTTCACCGGCCGGCCGACCCGGCGGGACGCCCAGGCGACCAGGATGTGCTCGGCATAGATGAAGTTCTTGGCGCCGAAGCCGCCGCCGACATCCGGCGCGATGAAGCGCACGTCTTTCGGCTCGACGCCGAGACAGCGGGCGGTGTGGTTGCGGTTGGCGTGGATGCTCTGGCTGGAGATGTGCAGCGTGTAGCGGCCGGTCGCTTCATCGAACGTGCCGACCGAACCGCGCGGCTCGATCGGGTTGGTCGTGACGCGATGGTTGTCGAGCGCCAGCGTGATGACGTGTGCCGCCTCGGCAAACGCCGCCTCGGCACCCTTGGCGTCGCCGGTGCGCCAGTCCATGCAGATGTTGCCCGGTACCTCGGGTGAGAGAAGCGGCGCGTTCGGCGCGACTGCGGCCTTCGCCTTCGTCACCGCGGGCAGCGGCTCGTAGTCGACCTCGACCAGCTCCGAGGCATCGAGCGCCTGGGCCAGCGTCTCGGCGATCACCATCGCCACGGTCTCGCCCATGAAGCGGACCTTCTCGCCCGCGAGCAGCGGTTGCTCGTCGAAGATGAAGCGCTCGCCGGTCTGGACGTTGGCTTCCGCATAGGGCCGCAGGTCCTTCAGCCCGTCGGCCTTGGCTTCGGCGGCGGTCAGGACCGCCAGCACGCCGGGGGCCTTGCGGGCGGCCGACACATCGATCGACCGGATGCGCGCGTGCGCATGCGGCGAACGCACGAACACCGCGCGCGTCAGGCCGTCGAACGCCAGGTCGTCGATATAGGCGCCGCGGCCGGTGATGAAACGGGCGTCCTCGCGGCGGCGGGGCGAATCGCCGATAACCGATCTGCTCATGCCCGGACTCTCGCGTGGCGGGCGGGCTGCAGGCAAGCCCGGTTCCACGTGCCATCCTAGTTTTCGAGCCGGACTTGTTCGTGCCAGACTGGCGGCTATGACCCATTACGAAGTCATAGTCATCGGCGCCGGCGTCGCCGGCATCTACCAGATCAAGCGCCTGGCCGACCTCGGGATCGAGGCCACCGTGCTCGAAGCCGGCGGCGACCTGGGCGGCACCTGGTACTGGAACCGCTATCCCGGCGCGCGCTTCGATTCGGAGAGCTACACCTACGGCTACTCCTTCTCGCGCGAGCTGCTCGACGAATGGCACTGGAAGGAGAAGTTCTCCGGCCAGCCGGAGAACCTGCGCTACCTCAACCACGTCGCCGAGAAGTTCGACCTGCGCAAGTACATGCAGTTCAACTGCCGGGTCGATGCGGCGCGCTACGACGAGGCTGAGAACCTGTGGCACGTGCGCGTCTCGGACGGCCGCGACCTCACCTGCCGCTTCCTGGTCCTGACGCTCGGCCTGCTGTCGATCCCGACCCTGCCACGGCTGGAGGGCATGGGCGCCTTCAAGGGCCGCTCGTTCCATACGTTCCACTGGCCGCACGAGCCGGTCGACATGACGGGCAAGCGGGTCGCGGTGGTCGGCACCGGCGCGACCGGCATCCAGGTGATCGGCGAGATCGCCGACAAGGTGGGTGAGCTGACCGTGTTCCAGCGTCGGCCGAACTGGAGCTGCCCGCTCAACAACGGCCCGATTTCCGACGGCGACATGGCCGACATTCGCCGGCGCTACGACGAGATCTTCGCGACCTGCGCCCGTACCCCGGGCGGCTTCGAGCACGAGCCCGATCGGCGCGGCTTCTGGGAAGTCTCGCGCGAGGAGCGGCTGGCGCTGTGGGACGAGCTCTACGACGGGCCGGGCTTCGGCATCTGGCTGGCCAACTTCCGCGAGATCTTCACCGACGAGAAGGCCAATGCCGAGTTCTCCGAGTACATCGCCGACCGCATCCGCAAGCGCGTCAAGGATCCTAAGGTCGCCGAGAAGCTGATCCCGCGCGACCACGGCTTCGGCGTGCAGCGCGTGCCGATGGAGACTCGCTATTTCGAGGCCTACAACCAGCCCAACGTCCGCCTTGTCGATCTCGGCGAGACGCCGCTGGTGCGCGAGACCGAGACCGGGCTCCGCACGACCGAACGTGACTACGAGTTCGACATCATCGTCTACGCCACCGGCTTCGACGCCATCACCGGTGCGTTCGACAAGATCGACATCGAGGGCCTGAGCGGGGTCAAGCTGGCCGACAAGTGGCGCACCACCATCCAGACCTACCTCGGCATGATGGTGCACGGCTTTCCGAACCTGCTGATGCCGTCAGGCCCGCAAAGCGGCTCGGCCTCGACCAACTATCCGCGCGGCATCGAGACCGGGGTCGACTGGTGCACTGATTTCCTCGAGCACGTCCGGGCCAAGGGCTACACGCGCTTCGAGGCGACCGAAGCGGTCGAGAAGCGCTGGACCGACCACGTCACCGGCATGTACGCCATGATGCTGATGCGCAAGGCCAAGTCGTGGTTCACCGGCTACAACTCCAATGTGCCGGGCC
>DASXQC010000319.1:0-3115 GCA_036493235.1 Reyranella sp. | reverse complement strand
GGCCCGTCGTAGCGCACGATCTCGCCCACACCGGTCAGCGTGCCCTGGCCGAGCGTCATCGATCCGGCGGCGAGGCCGCGCCAGAAGCCGAAGCTGCCGACGGTCGCCGACAGCAGGTTCTTCTCCAGCCGGTCGGCATAGGAAATGTGGATCGCACCGGCCGACGAGAAATCGCCTTCCTGCGCCCAGTAGGGACCTTTGCGCGCCAGTACGCCGTCAACCAGTTCCGGGATCATGAAGTTGAGGTCCGAATAGCCCTGGCCGTGGGCGTGCGTGCGCATGTTGATCGGCATGCCGTCCAGCCAGAAGCTGATGTCGGTGCCGTGGTCTAGGTTGAAGCCACGCAGGAAGTACTGGTTCGCCTTTCCCTCCCCCGAGTGCTGGGTGACGATCAGGCCCGGCACTGCTTCCAGTATCTCGGCCGGCCGCGTGACGGGCCGTTCGTTCAGCGTCTCGCCGGAAATTCGCTGCTCGGAAGCCGCGTCCGTGGGCTGCCTCTCGAGATCGACTGGCGCCGTGACGGTGACGGCGGGCAGCACGACCGAGGCGCCGGTCGTCTGTGCCTGCGCTCCGGCCGCGATCACCAGCGCGACAGCGCAGCAAGGAAAGAGATAGGTATGCACTTCCGGAAAAATATGCATACATATCGAACGTGTTGTCGATCAAGAGTCTTTTCGGATGGCTTGTCGCCGCCAACATCGCCGCCTGGGCGTGGGCATTCGCGGCATTCCATGACCAGCCGGTGCTGCTGGGTACGGCGTTCCTCGCCTGGAGCCTCGGGCTGCGCCATGCCGTCGATGCCGACCACATCGCCGCCATCGACAACGTCACCCGCAAGCTCGTGCAGGCCGGGCGCCGGTCGCTCAGCGTCGGCCTGTTCTTCGCGCTCGGCCACTCGGCGGTCGTGGCGCTCGCCGTTGCGCTGCTCGTGGTCGCGGCGCCGGCGCTGGAGCAGTGGCGCGAGCTGGGCGGCCTGATCGGCACGCTGATCTCGGCCTTCTTCCTGTTCGCGATCGCGATCGTGAACCTGGCGATCTTCCGCTCGACCTGGCGCACCTTCCGCCGCGTGCGCGACGGCGCGGAAGCACCCAGCATCGCACCGCAGAGCGGCGGGCTGCTGACGCGACTGGCGCGGCCGCTGTTCGCCCTGATCGCCAAGCCCTGGCACATGCTGCCGCTCGGTTTCCTGTTCGGCCTGGGCTTCGACACGGCGACGGAGATCGCGCTGCTCGGCCTGTCCGCCACGCAGGCCGCCAATGGCCTGCCCTTCGGCGCGGTGCTGGTCTTTCCGGCATTGTTCGCGGCGGCGATGGCTCTGGTCGACAGCGCCGACGGCGTGCTGATGCTCAACGCCTATGGCTGGGCGATCGCTAAGCCGCGGCGTCGGCTGACCTACAACCTCGCGATCACCTTCGTCTCGATCGTGGTCGCCGTCGGCGTCGGCAGCCTCGAGCTGCTCGGCCTGTTGAACGAACGGCTGGGGCAGTCGGGCGATTTCTGGGATAGCATCGGCCGATTGAACGACCATGCCGATGTGCTCGGCTTCGTCATCATCGGCGTACTGGTCGCGGTGTGGATCGGCGCGCTAGCGCTCTATCGCTACAGGCGCCTGGACGGAGCCGACGCGGCAGCGGACTGAGCTTTCGGGAGCAGCAAGACATGCAACGCATCACCCTTTCGGTCGACGACGAGCTGGTGGAAGCGCTTGACCAGCACATGCGCCGGCGGCGCTACGGCAGCCGCTCGGAGGCATTGCGCGACATCCTGCGCGACGCGCAGGCGCGCCAGCGGCAGGAAGAGACCGGCGACGGCCACTGCGTCGCCACCCTCACCTACGTCTACGACCACGAGACGCGCGAACTCGGCCAGCGGCTCACCCAGGCACAGCATCGCCATCACGACCTGCAGGTCGCGACGATGCACGTCCATCTCGATCACGACAGCTGCCTCGAGGTCTCGGTGCTGCGGGGCGCCGCACGCGCGGTGCAGAAGCTCGCCGACGATACGATCAGCCAGCGCGGCGTACGCCACGGGCACCTTCACCTGGTACCCGCCACCGTCGACCGCCGCGAGCATTCCCACGGCGGCACGCGGCACAGCCACGAGCATGTGAGAGTCTGATTTCTTTCTCCTCTCCCCCGAAGCGGGAGAGGAAGAAGACCAGCTAATACGTCTTCAGCAGACGGTCGATGTAGTCGAGCTCTTCCTTCGGGCGCTGCTGCTCGCCGGCGCGGCGGCGCAGCTCGTCGAGGATCTCGCGGCTCTTCTGGCGCTCGAGCTCGAGCGGCACTCTGTCGATGCCGTCATCGCGCGACGCGCCGATACTGCCGTTCTCGGCACGGCCGAGCGGATCGCGGTCCTCGCTCTTCTTCTCGCGCTCCTCGATCTCGGCAAGATCCTGGCCGTTGCCGGGCCCGCGCTGGCGCATCTGCTCGGCCATGTCGCCCATGCCCTGCTGCAGGTTGTCGAGCGCGCGGCGTTGGGCACGACCGGCCTCGCGAGGATCGCCGCGGCGCAGCGCCTCCTCGGCCTCGCGCATCGAGCGCTCGGCACGGCCGAGCGACTCCGGCATCTGCATGCCGTTCTCGTCGAGCTTCTTCATGAAGTCGCCGAGCTGGTTGCGCAGATGGCCTTGCTGGGTGCCCTGGTTGTCACCCCACTGCTGGTCGCCACCCTGACCTTGGCCCTGGCCGGGCTGTTGGCCCTGCTGGCCTTGCTGACCCTGTTGCCCGCGCTGGCCCTGCTGGCCGCGTTGGCCCTGCTGTTGCTGCTGGCGGCCCTCCCGCTCGCTTTCGCCCAAGAGCTGGTTTTGGCGCCGCGACAACCGGTCGAGCTGGTTCATCATCTCGCGGCCCTGCTGGTTGCCCTGCCCCTGCTGGCCCTGGCGCTGCTGCCCGCGCTGGCCGTTCTGGGCCATCATCGGCGTGGCGTTCTCCATCATCTTGCGCAGCTCTTCGAGCAGGCGCTTGGCCTCCTCGCGCTGGCCGTTGCGGGCCATCTCGCGAATCTTGTCGAGCATCTTCTGGATGTCGTCGCCGGTGATGGTGTTGTTGGGATCCATGCGGTCCGCCTGCTCCTGCATGCGGCGGCGCTCCTCGGGATCCTTCATCCGCTC
>DASXQC010000318.1:0-5193 GCA_036493235.1 Reyranella sp. | reverse complement strand
TAGTTGTCGAGGAAGTCCTGGCGCGGGATGCGGAAGCCCTCGGCCAGGCGCAGCAGCTTGCCCTCGAGCATCATCAGCTTGCGGTTCAGGTCGTAGAGCTGGAGCTTCAGCTGCTCGATCTTACCCGGGCTGATGTGCACGGTGCGCACCAGCTCGACGATCTTCTTGCGGTGCTTCTCGTAGCTCTTCTCGAACTCGGGGCTGGGCTTCTGGCCACGGCTGAGGGTCGAGAGGCGGCGGTTCTGCACCTTCGCCATCTCGGCGTAGACCTTGTGGATCTTGGTGAGAGTGCGCAGCACCTCGGGCTTCAGCTTCTCCTCGAGCGCCGACAGCGACAGCGCGTTCTCGTCGTCGTCCTCGCCGCCTTCGGTGCTCGGTGCCTCGCCACCCTCGGCGGCGCCATTTGCGCCCGGCTGCGGGACTGCACGCACGACCGGCGGCCTGGGCACGATCACGGCCGGACGCGGAGCGGGGACCGCGGCCGGCGCCGGCGCCGGCGCGGCGCCATCGGCACCGTTCGCGGCGCCCTTGCCTTCGCCCGGAGCGCCGCCCTGCGTCGCCTCGAGGTCGATCACATCGCGCAGCAGCATACGGCCTTCGTTGATCGCATCCCGCCACGTCAGCAGCGCGTGGATGGTCATCGGGCTCTCGCAGATGCCGCCGATCATCTTGTCCTGGCCGGCCTCGATGCGCTTGGCGATCTCGATCTCGCCCTCGCGGGACAGCAGCTCGACCGAGCCCATCTCGCGCAGGTACATGCGGACCGGGTCGTCGGTGCGGCCGAGCTCCTCGTCCTCCCCGGTCGCCTCTGCCGCCACGACGGCGGTCTTGGCCGGCTCGCCCTGCGCCGGGGCCGGAGCCTCTTCCTGCTCTTCGGCCTCGACGACGTTCACGCCGGCCTCGGACAGCATGGCCATCGTGTCTTCGATCTGCTCGGAGGACACCTCGTCCGGCGGCAGGGCAGCGTTCAGCTCGTCATAAGTGACATAGCCGCGCTCCTTGCCTTTCTGGACGAGCTTCTTCAGCTCCGCGCCCAGCGTGTCCAGCAAGGGGGCGTCGGGGCCCTCCTCACGGGCATCGTTGGCGTCGGGCTGAGCAACAGTAGCGGTTTTGGTCGCCATTTCTTTTCCTTGGAACTGCGACTACGGGTCTACGACAAAAAACTCCTCGCGGCCCGGAAGGGCCGTTCGAAGGCTACGAGAAGGGGAGCAGGGGGCGGACCCGCGAGATACCCTTCTATTATATGGGCATAAGTCATAGTAGCGATAGGGGCAGTGACAGGGTTGCAGGAGGAAAATGCGCAGACCGGCTATCCGGTTTCAGAGGCCGCGACCTCTTGATGGTGCCGCCGGGCGGCCACCAGATCCTGCCATCTTTCCTCCGTCCCTTCGGTGGCAAAAGCCCGCTCCGCCTCCTGCAACTGGGCCGTTGCCGCCTTCCTTTTGGCCAAATGGCCAGCGATCCGGCGCCAGTCATCCACCCAGGCCTCGGTCTCCGGCCCACGAAATAATTCCCGGGCCTTGATCCGCGCCATCTCGGCGACCGGATCGAGTCCGTGACGCTGCAGATGCTCTGCCAGAAGCTTTTCTTCAAGGGGTTCGCCGTCCATGGCCTCTTCTGCCGCAGGCTCGATCGCGGGCGCCTCGTTGGCAAACTGCGTCAGGGCGCTCTCCAGCCGGCAGAGCTCCGGATTGGTGATGACCAGCGGGTGCAACTCCTCGATGACGATGTGCAGCAGGGCCGGCCGCTCGATCAGGGCGCCCAGAAGGGCGCGCTCCAGCCGCGAGCTGTCGAGATCGGTCCCGGCCATCCGGGCGGCCGTGCCGGGGGCGAAGGGCGCCGGCGGCTCCAGGCTCATGCCGCGGAACGAACGGCGGGCGCCCGGCTGCCAGCGGCCGCCACCGGGCACGAAGGGGCGGCGGCCGAAGGCCTTGTTGAAGCGCTCGCTGAACTCGTCGCGGTAGGCGCTCTTTACCGTTGGATCGGCGATCTCGGCGGCTTTGGCCATCAGCGTGGTGCGGATGCTGGCGCGCCGCTCGGGCGTGTCGGCGGACTTGCCGTCGGTCTCCATGTCCCACAGGACGTCAGCCAGTGGGCGCGCCAGGTCGAGCACGCGGCGGACCGCGTCGGGGCCACGGGCGCGGATCAGGCTGTCGGGGTCCTCGCCGGCCGGCAGCGAGACGAAGCGCAGGCTCTTGCCCGGCCGCAGCAGCGGCAGCGCCCGGTCGGCGGCGCGCTGGGCGGCACGGCGGCCGGCATTGTCGCCGTCGAAGCAGAGATAGGGCTCGTCGGCGAGCTTCCACAGTTCGCCGAGCTGGCCTTCGGTCAGCGCCGTGCCAAGCGGCGCCACCGCGCCGGTGAAGCCCGCGCCGTGCAGGGCGATGACGTCCATGTAGCCTTCGGACACGATCACCGGCTGGTCCTTCGTCACGGCCTCGCGCGCCCGGTCGAGGCAGTAGAGGTTGGCGCCCTTGTGGAACAGCGGCGTCTCCGGCGAGTTGAGGTACTTGGGCTCGCCCTGGCCCATCACGCGGCCGCCGAAGGCGATGGCGCGGCCGCGGCGGTCGTTGATGGTGAACATCACCCGGCCGCGGAAGCGGTCGTACGGCTCGCGGCCGCGTTCCCCAGGGTCGGTGGGGGGCTGGATGACGAGGCCCGCCTCGACCAGCTTGTCGAGGGTGGCGCCCTCGCGCTTCAGCGAGCCGATCAGGGCCTCGCGCGAATCGGGCGCGAAGCCGAGGCGGAAATCGTCGATGACATCGTCGCTGAGGCCACGGCCGCGCAGATAGTCGAGGCCGTGCCGGCCGACCGGCAGGCGCAATTGCTTCTGGAACCAGCGCGCGGCCTGCTCGACCACCTCCTGCAGGGTCGAGGCGCGTTCGGCGCGCTCGCGCTCCTGGGGCGTGGCGCGCGGCACCGGCAGGCCGACCTCACGGGCCAGCTTCTCGACCGATTCGGGGAACGAGAGTCCCTCGGTCTTCATCACGAAGCCGACCGCGTCACCATGCTCGCCGCAGCCGAAGCAGTGGAAGAAGCCCTTCTTGTCGCTGACCGTGAAGGAGGGCGTCTTCTCGCCGTGGAACGGGCAGAGCCCGGTGTACTCGGCCCCCGGCTTGCGCTTGAGCGCGACCTTGCGGCCGACGACGTCGCTCAGGCTGACGCGCGCACGCAGCTCATCGAGGAAGCCCGGGGGGAAGGCCATGTCCAGTCCGCTGTACACCCTGTAAAGCGAACTCGACACAGCCTCGACATGGGAAAAGCGGGGATCGTCTAGCGTTTTCGCGGTTGGTGCGCGGACCTGGTCGGAAGTGTTTCGACAAACTCGACACCGCGCTTGACCCATTTGCGTAGCGCCGCGGCCGTCCGATAACCCCCGGGCATGACGCGCACGAAGCCGGCCATCGAACGGCCAGCCATTCTCATCGGCTGGACGTGCGGCTCCTTCAGCACGCGCGGCTGGGCCTCCGGTCCTACGCGCACCAGGATGCCGCCGCGACCGCTCGCCATGACGCACATGTTGCCGTTCACCATGAAGACGAGGCCGCCCATCATCTTGCGCTCAACGACGTCGTGGCGGTCGCTCAGGAGGACGCGGATGCCATCAGCAGCATGGGTGTCGTAGGGCATGGCAGGCTCGTGCGATGCGAGGTCAAAGGAGAATATTACCCAAAACGTATATAAAGCGCCGCAATGGCACGGCTCTTTCCGACCGGCACCTTCCGATCGCTGGCCAACTACAACTACCGGCTCTGGGCCGGTGGCGCGATCGTCTCCAACGTGGGCACGTGGATGCAGCGCGTCGCCCAGGACTGGCTGGTGCTCACCCAGCTCACCCACAACAACGCGAGTGCGTTGGGCGTTGTCATGGCGCTGCAGTTCGGGCCGCAGATGCTGATGCTGCCCTTCAGCGGCTTTTCCGCGGATTTCTTCGACCGGCGCAAGCTCCTGATGGTGACACAGGCCGCCATGGGTCTCTGCGCCCTGGGGCTGGGCCTGCTCACGGTCACCGGCCTGGTCCAGCTCTGGCACGTCTACGTGTTTGCCTTCCTGCATGGCTGTGCCGCGGCGTTCGACGCACCCGCCCGGCAGGTTTTCGTTTCGGATCTGGTGGGCGAGACCGACCTGCCGAACGCCGTGGCGCTGAACTCCACCTCGTTCAATGCCGCGCGCATGATCGGTCCAGCCCTGGCGGGCTTGCTGATCGCCGGCGTGGGAACGGGCTTTGCCTTCCTCGCGAACGCCCTGTCGTTCGGGGCGGTGCTCTGCTCGCTGATGTTCCTGCGCGTGGGCGATCTCCACCGGAATCGACGGGCCGGGCGCGCGCCGGGCGGCTTCGTCGCGGGCTTTCGTTACGTGTGGAACCGTCCCGACCTCAGGGCGATGCTCCTCATGCTGTTCCTGATCGGCACATTCGGCCTGAACTTCCCGATCTTCATCTCGACCATGGCGGTCAAGGTGTTCCATGCCGGAGCCGGAAAATACGGGCTCCTGTCGTCGATGATGGCGATCGGAACGGTGACCGGCGCGCTGCTCGCCGCGGGCCGCGAGAGGCCGCGCATCGAGTTCCTGCTGTTCGGCGCTGCGGTCTTCGCGCTCGGCTGCGCGCTGGCGGCGGTTATGCCCAACTACTGGCTGTTCGGCATGGTTCTTGTCGTCATCGGCGTTTCGGCGCTCACTATCACCAACTCGAGCAACGCCCTGATGCAGCTGTCGACCGAGCCCGTCATGCGCGGCCGCGTGATGGCGATCCGTCTCGCCATCGCGCTCGGCGGCACCCCGATCGGCGCGCCGATCGTCGGTTGGGTCGCCGACCGTTTCGGGCCGCGCTGGGCGCTCGGCGTCGGCGCCGCGGCGGGAGTGTGCGCGGCGATCGTCATGATCCATTACCTCGCGAAGCATCGGCGCCTGCGCGTGCACGTCGGCGGCGGGCGCCTGCGCTTCAGCATGGACGAAGCCGAGCCGTTTACTCTGCCGAGGTAAGGCCGGGCACATCAGCCTGGCGCATCAGATACCGAGGCCCCCAAGCTGACTCTCACTACCCTCCCCGTCACATGTTTGGACCGGGGACATGGTGAACAGGTGTTCGGGGACATGGTGAACACTCCCAGGGAGTGGAGCCATGAGGTTTTCGATGCCGTTCCCAGAGAAGGTGGAGGCGCGGGAAGAACTGTGCCGGCTGGCACTGGCGCCGGG
>DASXQC010000317.1:0-1654 GCA_036493235.1 Reyranella sp. | reverse complement strand
GGCGCGGCAATATCTGTGGCAGGCCGGCCTCGATTTCGAGCACGGCACCGGCCATGGCGTCGGCAGTTATCTCTCAGTGCACGAGGGGCCGGCGCGAATCTCGAAGCTCGGCACCACGCCGCTGAAGCGCGGCATGATCCTCTCCAACGAGCCCGGCTACTACAAGACCGATAGCTACGGCATCCGCATCGAGAACCTGGAGCTCGTCACGGCTGCGGAAGTTCCCGGCGCCGGGAAGCCGATGAACGCATTCGAGACGCTGACCCTGGCGCCGATCGACCGCCGTCTGATCGACATCAGCATGCTGAGCCCCGCGGAAATCGAGTGGCTCAATGCTTACCATGCACGGGTCAACCGCGAGGTGCGCGGGCATCTCGATGAGACGGACCGGCAGTGGCTCGACGCGGCGACGGCGGCGATGTGAATCGTCGTCATTCCGGGGCGCGCCAAGCGGAAGAGGAAGGCGGGATGTTGTAGCCCCGCTGTCGTCGCCCGGCTTGACCGGGCGATCCAGTACTCCGCGGCCTATCAATTCAATTAATAAGGCTCTGGAATACTGGATCACCCGCTTTCGCGGGTGATGACGGCAGAGTTTGTGGCGATGGACGTACACTATCCCCCCACCAGCTTCAGCCACTCGTCCTCGGTCAGCACGGTGACGCCGTGCCTCTCGGCTTCCGCCAGTTTCGAACCCGCGCCGGGTCCTGCGACCACGTAATCCGTTTTTTTCGACACCGAACCCGCCGCCTTGGCGCCCAGGCGCTCGGCCGTCGCCTTGGCCTCGTCGCGGGTCATCTTCTCCAGCGAGCCCGTGAATACCACGGTCTTGCCGGCGATGGCCGAATTGCTCTTCGGCTTCTCGGCGTCGACGATCTCGTCGAGCTCCTTCACCAGCCGGTCGACGATGCCGCGATTATGACTCTCGCCGAAATAAGCCGCCACGCTCTGGATCACGGTGTCGCCGATCTGGTCGAGCGCGTCCATCTCGGCAATCGCCTCCTCGTCGCCCTTGGCGACCTTCAGCCCGGCGTCATGGAACGCCTGCCATGAGCCGTAGCCGCGCGCCAGCGCCAGCGCCGTGGTCTCGCCGACATGGCGCATGCCGAGCGCATAGATGAAACGCTCCAGCGAAATCCTGCGCCGCGCCTCGATCGACCCGAACAGATTGCGTACCGAGGGCTCGCCATAGCCCTCGATCTGCTCGAGTTTCAGTTTGCTGTTGCGCTTCGGCAGCGTGAAGATGTCGGCGGGCTCCTTCACCCAGCCTTCGTCGAAGAAATACTGCAGCTGCTTTTCGCCCAGGCCATCGATGTCGAAGGCGCGGCGCGACACGAACAGCTTGAGGTGCTCGATCTTCTGATAGGGGCAGGCGAACTCGCCCGAGCAGCGCAGGCGCGAGCCCTCCTCCCCGGTCGCCGTCTCCTCGCGCACCACGGCGGTGTGCAGCGGGCACGGACATGTCTTCGGAAAGTGGAATTGCCTTGCGCCTTTCGGCCGTTTGTCGAGGACGACGTCGACCACCTGCGGGATCACGTCGCCGGCGCGCTGCACCACCACGGTGTCGCCGATCCGGATGTCGCGGCCCTCGCGCAGCACCTCACCCTTGTTGCCGACGCCCTTGATGTAATCCTCGTTGTGCAGCGTGACGTTCTGC
>DASXQC010000316.1:0-5413 GCA_036493235.1 Reyranella sp. | reverse complement strand
GAGCTGCAGCACCTGCGGCTGCACGTCGGTCGAGTTGGCCGAGTAGGAGATGTTCTGGGTGACGTTCAGGCCGTCGGTCTTGAAGACATCGGCAATCACCTTCGACACCGAGTTACCGTACTCGGTGTTCTCGTGGATGATGGCGATCGAATCGACCTTCTTGCCGGCCGCCTTCTGCTCCTTGAGGAAGTCCGAATAGGCGTGCGCGAAGTCGGCGGCGACCGGCGTCACGCGGAAGAACCATTTGAAGCCGCGCTCGGTTAGGTTGGCCGCGACCGATTCGGGATTCACGAACGGGATGCTGTACTTCTCGGCGACAGCGCTCGCCGTCTCGGTGATGCCCGACTGGTAGGCACCGACCACACCCACGACCTTCTCCTGGGTGATCAGGCGCAGCGTCTGGTTGGCGCCGGACGCCGGCGTGCCCTGGTTGTCGGCGGTCGCAAGCTGGATCTTGGCGCCCTTCAGGCCCGGCAGGCCACCGGTTGGCGAGACGAACGGCAGGACCTTGGCGAGCTCGGCATTGCCGTTGTTGATGATGTCGGCGCCGACCTCCATCGCCATCTTTTCGTAGTTGCCCGCACTCGCGGCGTTGCCCGACAGCGGATAGATGATGCCGACCTTGACCGTCGACTGGGCGAAGGCGCTGCCTGCGAACCCAAATGCCACCAACGCGGCCGCAGCCGCCGTCCGACGCGATACGCTGACCATCCGTGAATCCCCCTGGCTTGTTTGTAATTTTCTTCCCGCGCGAAAGATTGGCACGGCCTGCCGTAGTCAGCAAACCCGGTAGCGCTCAAGCGCCGCAGGGTCGAGCTCGATGCCGAGCCCCGGCCCTTCGGGCAGCAGTACATGGCCGGCCTCGAGCTTCAACGGCGTCTTCAAAAGCTGGGTCCTGAGTGCGTTATCGCTCATGTCGAACTCGAGCATCTGCGGCCAGGGCGGGTGTGCGGTGTGCGGCGAGGCCGGCAGCGCGGCGATGAAATGCAGCGCCGTGGCGAGCCCGACCGCCCCGCCCCAAACATGCGGCGCGATCCGCAGGTTGGCCGCCTGCGCGAGCGTCGCGATCCGCTTAGCCTCGGTGATGCCGCCGACGCCCGGGATCGACGGCTGGACGATGTCGATGCAGCGACCCTCGATCAGATTGCGGAAGTCCCGCACGGTGTGGTGCGCCTCGCCGGCCGCGAGCGGGATCGGCGAGCGGGCGCGCAGCTCGGCATAGCCGCTCAGGTCGCCGGGCGGCAGCGGCTCCTCGATCCAGTGGATGTCGAACGGCGAGAGTGCCCGGGCGCAGTCCAGTGCCACGTCGGGCGTGTAGGCGCCGTTGATGTCGACCAGCAGCAGCTTGTCCGGACCCAGCGCCTCGCGGCTCTGCTTCACGCGCGCCACGTCGCTCTTGAGGCCGCGGCCGATCTTGATCTTGCAACCGGCATAGGGATGTCCTGCCACCTCGGCAAGCATGTGGCGCAGCTGGCGGTCGGGATCGTCGGAGAAGAAGCCGGTCGAGGCATAGGCCGGGATGCGGGTCGTGCCGCAGCCGCCGATCAGGTCGCACACCCGAACGCCGAAGCCGCGCGCGATCGCATCGAACAGCGCGACGTTGATCGCGGCGAGGCAGGCGGTGAGCTGGTTGCCGACGCCCAGGTGATACATCGAGTTGCGGATGCGGGCCTCGACATGATCGAAGTCGAACACGCTCTTGTTGACGAACATCGGCTCGATCATCCGGAAGTACTCGCGGGTGACGAAGGGATTGCCGAACGCCTCGCCGATGCCCTTCACGCCCTCGTCGGTCTCGACCTCGACGAGGCCGCCGTTGCGGCGATTGCCGCCGCCGCGCGACATGCCGTAGGCCTTTTCGGGCGCAAACACGTATTCGAGGCCGATGAACGACAGGCGCCGGATGGTGGGCATGGCCGCATTTTGAAGTAGGATGCGCTGAGGGGGAAGCTGATGCGTGTGAGCCTTTCGTGCGGCTTGCTGGTGGTGGCCCTGCTGGCGGGCTGCCGGCAGGAGGCGCAGACGCCACCGCTGACGCGCGTCAACATCGTCACCGCCCAGGTCACCAATTTCGCGCCCGAGGTCACTCTGACCGGCGCGATCGCCGCTCAGGTGCAGAGCGAGGTGTCATTCCGGGTCGGCGGCAAGATCGCCGAGCGGCTGGCCAATGTCGGCGACCACGTCACCGCTGACCAGGTGCTGGCGAAGCTCGATCCCGACGAGCAGAAGGCCGAGGTGGAGGCCGCCAAGGCGGGCGTGCAGTCCGCCGAAGCGACCTTGCGGCAGACGACCAGTGCCCTCGAGCGCCAGAAGAACCTGCTGACGACCGGCAACACCACGCGGCGTGAGTACGACCAGGCCGACGCGGCGGCCCGCTCGGCCGAAGCCCAGCTCGCTCAGGCCCAGAGCCAGCTCGCCCAGGCCAACGACCAGCTCGCCTACACCGAGCTCAAGCCCGGCGCCGACGGCATCATCGTCCAGCAGATGGCCGAGGCCGGCCAGGTGGTGGCGCAGGCCCAGCCGGTCTTCATGCTGGCGCGCGACGGCCAGCGCGACGCGGTGTTCAACGTCCACGAATGGGCGCTCGCCAACGTCGATCTCGACAAGGGGATCCAGGTCTCGCTGGTGAGCAGCCCGTCCACCAAGACCCCTGCGACCGTCCGCGTCGTCTCGCCCGCGGTCGACGCCAACAGCATGACGGTGCAGGTGAAGCTGGCGCTGGCCTCGACGCCGCCGGCCATGACGCTCGGCCGACTGGTCAACGGCACCGCGCTCACCAAGGCACGCCAGGTCGTGCTGCTGCCCTGGCGCGCGCTGTTCGAGCAGGGCGGCAAGCCCGCGGTCTGGATCGTCGACGGCGATACCAATGGCGCTACCGTGTCGCTGAAGCCCGTCGCGATCGAGCGCCTAAACCAGGACACCGTCGCCGTGACCGGCCTCGCCTCGGGCACGAAAGTCGTCTCCGCCGGCGTCCAGATGCTGCGACCCGGTCAGAAGGTCGAGATCGCGGAGGCCAGGCCATGAGGTGCGCGCTCGTCCTGATCGCGCTGCTCGCCCCAGCCACGCTGCTCGCAATGTCCGGCTGCAAGCCCGAGGCGGAAGAAGCCGCCCCCGTACGCCCGGTGCTGACGATCGAGGCCAAGGTCCGCACACAGGAGACGCTCGGACCCTTCGCCGGCAGCATCCAGCCACGCTACTCGACCGACTACAGCTTCCGCCTGTTCGGCCGCATGGTGTCGCGCCCGGTCACCATCGGCTCCATCGTCAAGCAGGGCGACGAGCTCGCCGCCGCCGATCCGGCGGTGCAGGTCCAGCTGGTGCGCAACGCCGAGGCCGTCGTGGCCAGCGCCGAGGCGCAGCTCGCCAACGCCACCGCCGAGGAAGGCCGCCAGCGGCCGCTGTACGAGCGCAACATCACGCCCCAGGCTCAGTTCGACTCGGTGGTGCAGGCACGCGAGACCGCCAACGCCAGCCTGATTCGCGCCCGTACCTCGCTGAAGCGCGCGCAGGACCAGCTTGCCTACACCAGGCTGTCGGCCGACTTCGACGGCATCGTCACCGCCATCTATCTCGATGCCGGCCAGGTCGTGAATTCCGGACAAAGGATCATGACCATCGCCCGCCCCGAGATCCGCGAGGCCGTGATCGCCGTGCCGCCCGCGCTGGCCGACAAGCTCGCCGCGGGTGCGAAGTTCGACACGTCGGTCGCGCTCGACCAGGGGCCGACCGTCAAGGCCTCCGGCGTGCGCGCCGTCGATCCGGCGGCCGACACCGCAACCCGCACGCGCAACGTCTACTTCAGCCTCGACACCCCACCCGATCCGTTTCGCCTCGGCATCACCGTGCAGGTGACCTTGAGCCAGCCGGTCTCGCCGCGCGTCGACCTGCCGGCGACGGCGCTGCGGGAGAAGGACGGCAAGACCCAGGTCTGGATCGTCGATCCCGCCACCAAGAAGGTCGCATTGCGCGACGTCACGATCGTGACGCGCGACGAGGGCTCGGCCGCGGTGACCGGCCTCACCGCCGGCGATCGCGTCGTCACGGTCGGCGTGCATAGTCTCGCCTCCGGCCAGCAGGTGAAGCTGTGAACCGCTTCAATCTCTCCGAATGGGCGCTGGGGCATCGCTCCTTCGTCGTCTACCTGATGCTGGCCTTCGTCATCGCGGGCGTCCTGTCCTACCGAAATCTCGGCCGGGAGGAGGATCCAACCTTCACCATCAAGACCATGATCGTGCAGGCCAACTGGCCCGGCGCCACGGTCGAGGACGTCACCAACCAGGTCACCGACCGCATCGAGCGCAAGCTGCAGGAGCTGTCGAGCCTCGACTACACCAAGAGCTACAGCACGCCCGGCCAGACCACGATCTTCGTCAACCTGAAGGACTCGACACCCGGCCGGGACATCCCGTCGACCTGGGTGCAGGTGCGCAACAAAATCAACGACATCCGCGCCGAGCTGCCGCAAGGCGTGCAGGGACCGTTCTTCAACGACCAGTTCGGCGACGTGTTCGGCAACATCTACGCCTTCACCTCCGACGGCCTCTCCTTCCGCCAGTTGCGCGACTATGCCGAGCGCGCGCGCACCGAGATCCTGAAGCTGCCGGCCGCCGGCCGGGTCGAGCTGCTGGGCACGCAGGACGAGGTGATCTACCTCGACTTCTCGACCCAGCACGTGGCAGGCCTCGGCCTCGACCAGCAGGCGGTGCTGCAGAGCCTGCAGGCGCAGAACGCGGTCGCGCCGTCCGGCGTGATCCAGGCTGGCCCGCAGCGCGTCAGCCTGCGGGTGAGCGGCCAGTTCACCTCGGAAGAGAGCCTGCGGAGCATCAACATCCGCGTGCGCGACCGCTTCTTCCGCCTGGCCGACGTCGCCACCATCAGCCGCGGCTATGTCGACCCGCCGCAGCCGATGTTCGGCTACGGCGGCCAGCCGGCGATCGGTCTCGCCATCGGCATGAAGCCCGGCAACAACCTGGTGCAGTTCGGCGAGGAGCTGCGCCGCAAGATGCGCGAGATCGTGTCGGAGCTGCCGATCGGCGTCGGCGTGCATCTGGTCTCCAACCAGCCCGCCGTCGTCCAAGAGGCAGTCGGCGGCTTCACCCAGGCGCTGCTCGAGGCGGTGATCATCGTGCTGGGCGTGAGCTTCCTCAGCCTCGGGGTGCGCGCCGGGATGGTCGTAGCGATCTCGATCCCGCTGGTGCTGGCCGGCACCTTCCTGTTCATGGAGTATTCCGGCATCACCCTGCAGCGCATCTCTCTCGGCGCGCTGATCATCGCGCTCGGCCTGCTGGTCGACGACGCCATGATCTCGGTCGAGATGATGGTGGCGCGGCGCGAGGAAGGCGATTCGCTGGAGAAGGCCGCGACGTTCGCCTACACCTCGACGGCGTTCCCGATGCTGACCGGCACGCTGGTC
>DASXQC010000315.1:0-2152 GCA_036493235.1 Reyranella sp. | reverse complement strand
GAGTCGCCGCCCTGCTCGCCGATCGCCGCGGCGAGGCCCGAGGCGTTGGCCTCCGTGCGGGTGGTCAGGACGGTGAAAAAGCCTTCCTTGGCGAACTTCTGGGCGATCGCGCCGCCCACGCCCCAGCGGATGCCGACGGGCAGGGCGCTGTCGTCGACCGCCTTGCCGTGGGCGAGCTTGGTGTTGCGGCCGTCGGCCTGCCATTTCGAGGTGGCGCCGATCACCACCGCCACCGGCTTGCCCTTGCTGTTTCGCTTCCCGGCCATCTGGAAATCCTCCCCTGCTGACGCGCGAGTCCTTGGCTAGGATAGCGCCCAAACAAGGGAACGTCCGATGGCTGACGGCATATTTACCGGTCTGCGGGTGATCGATTGCGCGAGCTGGATCGCGGGGCCCGCGGCGGCCACGATCATGTCCGACTTCGGCGCCGAGGTGATCAAGATCGAGCCGCTCGGCGCCGGCGATCCGTGGCGCGCCTCGCCCGCGGTGCCGGGCAAGGTCACGGACTACTGGTGGCAGCTCACGGCACGCAACAAGCGCAGCCTCGCCATCGACCTCAAGCCCGCCGAGGGGCTCGCGGTGCTGTACCGGCTGATCGCCTCCACCGACGTGTTCATCACCAACTTTCCGTTGCCGGTGCGTGAGCGGCTGAAGATCGCTGCGGCCGACCTGCTCGCGGTCAATCCGCGGCTGGTCTATGGCTCGATCTCGGCCTACGGCGAGGCGGGGGCGGAGCAGGCCCGCACCGGCTTCGACGCCACCGCCTACTGGGCCCGTACCGGCCTGATGGACATGGTGCGCGACGGCACGGAAACCGAGCCGGTGCGCTCGATGCCGGGCATGGGCGACCATCCGACGGCGACGGCGCTCTATGCCGCGATCGTGACGGCGCTCTATCGCCGCGAGCGAACGGGCAAGGGCGGCGTGGCACAGACCTCGCTGCTGCAGAACGGCCTGTGGGCCAACGGCTGCTACGTTCAAAACCGGCTGTTCGGCGAGCACGTCGCGCACCGGCCGCCGCGGGTCGAGACGCCGAGGGCCCTCGCCAATCACTATCGATGCCGGGACGGCCGCTGGTTCCTGATGGCGCTGCACAACGAGGCGCGGCAGCTCGCAAGCTTCCTCAAGGCGATCGAGATGGAGCACCTCGTGCAGGATCCGCGCTTCGCCACGCAACCGGCACGACTCGAGAACCACAAGGCACTGACCGCGATCCTCGACGAGGTCTTTGCCAAGCGCGATCTGGCGGACTGGCGACCGCTGCTGGAAAAGGCAGGCGTGACCTTCGGGCCGGTGTGCACGGTCGACGAAGCGGCGGACGACGAGCAGTCGCGTACGATCGGTGCATTGGTGCCCTTCGCCGACGGCAAGAACCTGACCGTGTCGAGCCCGTTCCATCTCGACAACACGACCAAGGTCGCGCCGGTGCGCGCGCCTTCGGTGGGCCAGCATTCCGAAGCGGTGCTGCGCGACGCCGGCTACTCGGCGGACGACATCGCCAAGCTCAGGAAGCTCGGGGTCCTGCAGGCGTAAGCCGCCAAAAGCCTGTGGATAACGGCCTCTGCCGCAGTCGCGCTATGGGCATTGGCTCGGCCCTCGAGGCCTGACTCTCGCGCCGAAAAATCGCGGCCATTGCCCGTAATAGGTGTTGGTCGCGCGGATGAGGCAGTCTGGCGCGCATGATGGTGCCCGCCCGTGCTCCCTTGACCGTGTGCGCCCTCCGCCGCGACAAGCAGGGGTGTTTTCGGCGGTCTGGTATGTCGGTGGATTCGTGGACTCCCGGGCGAAAGTGCTGATGTGCCAAGGGCTTGGGAGTCCACTGACGAGTGGACTCCCGTGGACTGGCCTGAACCGTCGCGGACGGGCGGACGGCGGACCTTACGCGTTCGCCCCTTCGATCGCGTCGATCACCGCCTTGGTGACGTCGGTGGTGCGTGCCGTGCCGCCCAGGTCGGGCGTGTGGAAGCGCTTGTCGGCCGTCACGCGCTCGATCGCCTTCATCAGCCGGTTTGCGGCGGGCTTCTCGCCGAGATGCTCCAGCATCATCACCGCCGACCAGAAGGTGCCGATCGGGTTGGCGACGCCCTTGCCCATGATGTCGAACGCCGAGCCGTGGATCGGTTCGAACATCGACGGGAAGGCGCGCTCGGGG
>DASXQC010000314.1:0-17142 GCA_036493235.1 Reyranella sp. | reverse complement strand
GCCGACATGCTGCAGGCCCTTCGGGCTCAGGAACACCGGCGGCGGCGGCAGCGCGATCACCGTGACACGCTGGCCATAGCGGATGGTCTCGGTGCCGACGGCCTCGCCCGACACCGAGTCGAGCACGCAGATCAGGTCCGGTGACATGGCGATCGGCTCGCCGTCGCGCCAGGCGACGATCCATTCGTTCTGGAAGTTAAGCTCCAGCGCCGAGCCGCGATGCTCGTCGGTGCCGTCGAAGCGCGCGCGGCCGCGCAGGAAGCCCTCGGTCGCGCGCCGTTCGACGTCGACGACCTTGCCGCGATAGAGAAGCTTGCCGGGCTCGATGGAGAGGATCGCCGCGATCGGGTCCTCATGCCTGCGCTGGGCCTCTCGCACTGCCGTGCCGATCGTCATCGCCTTGGTCGTGGTGCCGTGGATGCCCCACTTCTTCACCTCGGCGCCGGTGCGCGGCGCCTTGCAGGTCGAGGCGGTCGAGCCGTACTCGGCGCAGATCTTGCGACTGACCCGCTCCATCCATTTCCAGGTCGGTACGTTCTCGACCACCGATTCCAGGCCGCGCACATCGACGGTGGTCAGCGGACAGGGCTTGAGATCCCCCACGGCGACCGAGGTCATCTGCGCCTCGGGATAGGCGCGCCCCATCATGTCGCTGTCGATCACCGGCCGCTTCAGATGCGCCGCCGCCATCATCGGCTGGATCGAATTCCCGCCGCCTATTTCGAGCGACATGATTCCACGGAAGCGGGCGCCGGTGTGCTCCTCCATCAGCGCCACGGCACGCGCGATGGTTCGGCTATCGGTCAGCCGCTCCTGCCCGACCAGTGGCGCCCCCATGCCCGAGACTGCAGCGACCCAGTCGTCGTCGGCCAAATCTGCAGCCGGCATGAGCTGCACGCGATGGCCGTCCTTGTAGAGCGCCCGCATGTTGAGCAGCGCGAGATAGGGACTGCCACCGCCGCCCGTGCCCAGCACCCAGGCGCCGATCGCCAGCGATTCGATGTCATCGAGGGTGATGTCGCGCAGAGCCATGGTTTGCTATGTAGCCTCCCGTCACCAAGGGGAGCAAAGGCAATGTCCGAGCCAACCGTCAAACTCGTCGCGTTCTGCGGAAGCCTGCGCAAGGCATCGTTCAATCACATGGCACTGCGGGCGTTTATCGAACGTCTTCCGCAGGGCGTCTCGGTCGAGACGATCGAGATCGGCGACTGGCCGCTCTACAACGCCGATATCCAGGCCCAGGGATTCCCCGCGCCAGTGCAGGCCGCACAGCAGAAGATGCTGGCCGCCGACGGCATCGTGTTCGCCTCGCCCGAGTACAACTACTCGATCTCGGGCGTGCTGAAGAACGCCATCGACTGGCTATCGCGCATGACCCCGCAACCCTTCGCCGGCAAGCCGATGGCCCAGTTCGGCGCCTCGGGCGGCCCGCTCGGCACGGCCCGTGCGCAATATCACCTGCGCCAGATGATGGTGTTCCTCGACGGCCACATGATCAACAAGCCGGAAGTCATGATCGGCGCGGCGCAGACAAAGTTCGCCGACGGCAAGTTCACCGACGAAGTCGGCTCCAAGCTGATGACCGATCTCGGCGCGGCGCTGCTGCTGCGGATTCGCCAGCACCAGGCGCACGCCCACGTGAAATAACGCTGCGAGCGACGTGACGCAGAACATCTACGACAACGCCGGCTTCTTCGCCGGCTATGCCCAGCTCCGGCGCTCCGTCGATGGCCTCGACGGTGCGCCGGAATGGCCGACACTGAAGTCGATGTTGCCCGACGTCACCGACAAGCGCGTGGTCGATCTCGGCTGCGGCTTCGGCTGGTTCTGCCGCTGGGCGCGCGAGGCGGGTGCGGCATCGGTGCTGGGGCTCGACGTGTCGGCCAATATGCTGGCACGGGCACGCGAGACGACGTCCCACGCCGCGATCACCTACCGGCAGGCCGATCTCGAGACGGTGGAGCTGCCCGCTTCATCGTTCGAGCTCGCCTACAGCTCCCTCACCCTGCACTACCTGGTAAATCTCGGCGCGCTGTTCGCCACGATCCATCGCGCGCTGGCGCCGGGTGGCAGCTTCGTGTTCTCGGCCGAGCATCCGCTCTATACCGAGCCCGGCCTCGGCTATCTCGACGAAGGTCCGCGCACGACAGACTGGCTGGCCAAGGGCGTGGTGAAGCAGCACCGGACGCTCGCGAGCTACCTCAACCTGCTGATCGATGCCGGCTTCGCGGTGCGTCGTGTCGAGGAATGGGGTCCGACGCGCTCGGAGATCGCCGCTCATCCCGAGTGGAAGATCGACCATCGGCGGCCGTCGTTCCTGCTGGTGTCGGCGGCGCGATAAGACGCGCCACTGGAGTGTCGCGCCCCCAGCAAAAGATTACTCCGCCGGCTTCGGCTCGGCTTTGCCGGACCAGGAGGCGCGCCAGGCCTTCACGCGGTCGGAGAGCTCGTCGAGATAGAGGTAGATCACCGGCGTGGTGAAGAGCGTCAGCGCCTGGCTGACGATCAGGCCGCCGACCATCGCATAGCCGAGCGGCTGGCGGATTTCCGAGCCGGTACCGGAGCCCAGCATCAGCGGCACGCCGCCCAGCATCGCGGCAAAGGTCGTCATCATGATCGGCCGGAAGCGCAGGAGCGCCGCCTGGCGCACCGCGTCGCGCGCCGACTTGTGCTGGTTGCGCTCGGCCTCGATCGCGAAGTCGACCATCATGATGCCGTTCTTCTTGACTATGCCGATCAGCAGGATGACGCCGATCAGCGCGATCAGGCTGAAGTCGAACCCGAACAGCATCAGCATCAGCAACGCGCCGACGCCGGCCGAGGGCAGCGTCGACAGGATGGTGATCGGATGGATGTAGCTCTCGTAGAGCACGCCCAGCACCAGGTAGACCACCACCAGCGCGCCCATGATCAGCAGCGGCACCGTCGAGAGCGAGGCCTGGAAGGCCTGGGCGTTGCCCTGGAAGCTGGTCTGGACCGTGGCCGGCACGCCGATCTCCTCCTTGGCGCGATCGACCGCATCGGTCGCCTGGCCGAGCGCGGTGCCCGGCGCGAGGTTGAAGCTGATCGTCGTCGCCGGGAACTGGCTCTGGTGGCTGATCGACAACGGCTTCACCGGATCGGTGGTCCATTTGGCGACGGTCGAGAGCGGCACCTCGCCGTTGGTGGTCGGTGACTTCATGTAGATCTTGTCGAGCGACTGCGGATCGCCCTGGAGCTGCGGCAGCACCTCCATGATCACGAAGTAGCTCGACTGCTGCGTGTAGTACTGGGCGATCTGGCGCTGGCCGAAGGCATCGTACAGCGTGTCGTCGATCGTCTGCATCGAGATGCCGTAGCGCGCCGCCTGGTCGCGGTTGACCTTGAGGGTGAGCGTGGTGCCGGCGATCTGCTGGTCGGTCGCCACGTCGCGCAGCTCGGGCAGCGTCTTGAGCTTGGCCAGCACCTTGGGCGACCACGTGTTCAGCTCGTCGATGTCGGAATCCTGTAGCGTGTACTGGTACTGCGTGCGCGAGGAGCGGCCGCCGACGCGCACGTCCTGCGCCGCCTGCAGGTAGAGCTTGGCGCCCTGCACTCCGTCGAGCTTGGGCTGCAGGCGCCGGATGATCTGGTCGGCCGAGGCGTCGCGCTGGTTGCGCGGCTTCAGCGTGATGAACATGCGGCCGGTGTTGAGCGCATTGCCGTTGCCGCCGACTGCGCTCGCCACATGGTCGACCGCCGGATCGGCCTGCACGATCTTGTTGAGGGCATCCTGGTGATTCATCAGGTCCTGGAACGAGATGTCTTCAGCCATGTCGGAGATGCCGGTGATGAGGCCGGTGTCCTGCTGCGGGAAGAAGCCCTTGGGGATGTAGACGAACAGCACGACTGACAGCGCCAGCGTCGCCAGGAAGACCAGCAGGGTCAAAAAGCGATGGCCCAGCACGAAGTCGAGGCCGCGCTCGTAGCCCTTCAACAGGCCCTCGAAGCCGCGCTCGCTCCATTGGTAAGCCCGGCCGTGCTTCACGTCCTTCTCGGACTTGAGGAACCGCGACGCCATCATCGGCGTGAGCGTGAGCGAAACGATCGCCGAGACGATGATCGTCATCGACAGCGTCACCGCGAACTCGCGGAACAGGCGGCCCATGATGCCGCCCATCAGCAGCAGCGGGATCAGAACGGCGATCAGCGACACGCTGATCGACACGATGGTGAAAGCGATTTCGCGGCTGCCCTTGATGGCCGCGGCCATCGGGCTGTCGCCCTCCTCGATATAGCGGGTGATGTTCTCCAGCATCACGATCGCGTCGTCGACCACGAAGCCCACCGAGATGGTGAGCGCCATCAGCGAAAGATTGTCGAGGCTGTAGCCGAACAGCCACATCAGCGACGAGGCGCCCAGCAGGGCGAGCGGCACGGTAATGCTGGGGATGATCGTCGCCCATACGCTGCGCAAGAAGACGAAGATCACCATCACGACCAGCACGATGGTGAGCAGCAGCGTGAACTGGACGTCCTGGACCGAGGCGCGGATGGTCTGGGTGCGGTCGCTCAGCGTGAAGATATGGATCGCAGGCGGAATCGAGAGCTTGAGCCGCGGCAGCTCCGCCTGGATGCGGTTGACCGTGTTGATCACGTTGGCGCCGGGCTGGCCGAAGATCACCAGGAAGATGCCGCGCTTGCCGTCGGCCCAGGCCGCCTGCTTGGCGTCCTGCGGGCCGATCACCGCCTGGCCGATGTCGCGCACCCGAAGCGGCCCGTTGTTGCGGTAGGCGACGATCACGTCGTTCCACGGCGCCGCCGTGGTGAGCTGGTCATTGTCGTAGATCGCGTAGGCGCGCTTGGGCCCGTCGATCGAGCCCTTGGGACTGTTCGTCGTGGAGGCCGTCAATGGGCCGCGCACGTCCTCGAGCGACAGGTTCTTCGCCACCAGCTTGGCCGGATCGAGCTGGATGCGCACCGCGAGCTTCTGCTGGCCACCGATCGTGACCTGGGCGACGCCGGAGATCTGGCTGATCTGCTGCACCAGCTTGGTCTCGACGATGTCGTCCACCTCCGGCAGCGTCATCGTGTCGGAGGTCGCCGCCAGCAGCAGGATCGGCGAATCGGCCGGGTTGACCTTGCGATAGGTCGGCGGGCTCGGCAGGTTCTTGGGAAGCTGGCCGCCCGCGGCATTGATCGCCGCGACGATGTCGTTGGCCGCGCCGTCGATGTTGCGATCGAGGTCGAACTGCACGGTGATCGCCGTCGAGCCCATCGTGCTGATCGAGGTTTCCTGGCTGACGCCGGGAATCTGCGCGAACTGCGTCTCGAGCGGCTGCGCCACCGCCGAGGCCATGGTCTCCGGGCTGGCGCCGGGAAGCTGCGCCGACACCTGGATGGTCGGGAAGTCGACCTGCGGCAGCGGCGCCACCGGCAGCTGCGGATAGGCGACGAGGCCGACGAACAGGATGCCGACCATCAGCAGCGAGGTCGCGATCGGATGCCTGATGAAGGGCGTCGAGATGCCGCCGGTCAGGGAGGCTTCGTCCTTCGGCTCGCCGCTGCGCTGCGGCTCGCGCCGAGGGTCATGCCCAGAGCCGTGATCGTCGGCCATGGTCAGGGCTTCTTCACCGGGGTCTGCGGGGCCGGCGCATCCTCCGCCATCTTCCCGGCCGCCTTCCCTGAGGCGGTCCCTGCCGCCGCCGGCGGCGGCGCATTGCCTTGCGGCGCGGTGGGCTTCACCAGCACACCCTCCTGGACGCGCGACTGGCCGGTGACGATGACCTTCTGTCCGGCCGACAGGCCTTCAGTCACCAGCGCCTCAGAGAGGTTCTGCTCGCTCACCTTGACGTCCTGCTTCTTGGCCTTGTTGTCGTCGCCGACAACGTAGACGAACAGGCCGTCCGGTCCGTGCTGGATCGCAGTCTGCGGCACGATGATCGCGTCCTTGTCGGTGCGCAGCAGCAGCCGGGTCGAGACCGAAAGGCCGGGCCACAGTGCGTTGTCCTCGTTGGTGTACCGCGCCTTCATCTGGATCGTGCCGCTCGCCTGGTCGACCTGGTTGTTGAGCAGCAGCAGCTTGCCCTTCGACAGCGTCTTGGTGCCATCCGACGACATCGCATCGACCGGCACGTCGCCGGCAGCCAGCGCCTTGGTGATCTCGACCACCGTCTCCTCGGGCGCCGTGAACACGACCGAGATCGGCTGCAGCCGGACGACGCTCACGATGCCGTTGGTATCGGAGGCATGGACGTTGTTGCCGGGGTCGACCATGCGGAAGCCCGTGCGGCCGGTGAGCGGCGCGCGGATGGTCGTGTAGCTGAGCTGGGTCTGGGCGTTGTCGATCGCCGCCTGGTCGCCCTTGATCTGGGCGGTGACCTGATCGACGGTCGCCTGTTGCGAATCGAGCTGCTGGCGGGACGCGAAGTCCTGCTTGGCGAGCTGGTTGTAGCGCGCGAGGTTGAGCTGCGCGTTCTTCAGGTTTGCCTCGTCCTGCATCTTTTTGGACACGGCTTGGTCGTAGGCCGCCTGGTAGGGCCGCGGGTCGATCTCGACCAGCATGTCGCCTTCCTTGACCATCTGGCCCTGCTTGAAGCCGACGCGGACCACCTCGCCGTCGACGCGGCTGCGGACCAGCACCGTGTCGAACGGCTGCACCGTACCGAGACCGTTGAGGTAGACCGGGAAGTCGCCCTTGCGGACGTCGGCGACCGTGACCGGGACGGCCGGCGGCGGTTTGCTGGCGGTCTTCATCGCCGCCTCGTGCTGCTGCCAGGCGTGCCAGCCGAAATAGGCGCCACAGGCCGCAACCACGATGACGACACCAACGACCAGCGCACGGGGTGCGCGTGCTTTTTTGGCAGAGGACACGGCGAGCTCTTTCGGGGGCGTTGGATGCCGCCTGATTATACGCTTTCGGACTATCGGCGTTGCCTATTTCAAGCTCAGGAAGGCGATTTCAAGCTCGCAAAGGCGATCGGCCGCAGCCTGCACAACGACCGGCGAAGGGCTCCTCGCGCGGCCGTGAACGGCACCATTGGTTGCATTCCGTCGACGCCTACCCTCCGCCAGAGGGCAAGCCGGCGCCAAACGACAGCTGCCGACGCCGCATGCAGTGATGGCGCGATCAAGGCGACCGCCGGCACCAGTCCGCCGCATTGTCCGGGCGCTTACTGACCGTTCCGCGACTTCACTAAGTCGCGACATGCTCGGGCCGCACGCCGAGAGCGATGAGCCGGGCCGGCAGGCGGCGCAGAATCGGGAACCACTGCAGCAGCCGCAGGAAGAACGGCAGCTTCATCTTTCCGCCGGCCGCCGCGAGCGACGGCGCGATGATGCCGTTCTGCAGGAACACCTGGATGGCCTGGGTCGCGCGCGCGGGGAAGAATCGCCGGGTCTGCACCGCGCCGAGATCGGAGTCGCGCAACCGACCCTCGCGCAAGGGCGCGGCCAGGATGTTGGCTGCCGCCACCGCATCCTGGACGGCGATGTTGATGCCGACGCCGCCGATCGGCGACATCGTATGCGCCGCATCGCCGATGCAGAGCGCGCCGGGCTTCCACCAGGTCTTCAGCCGGTCGACGCCGACGGTCAGCAGCTTGAGATCGTCGACCGTCTTCAGCTCATCCATGCGGTCGGCCACTTCCGGCGCCAGGCGGGCGACGGTGGCGCGGACCTGCTCGATGCCTTCGGCACGCACCCGCTCGGCCGCGCCCTTGGGAATGACGAAGGCGCACTGCCAGTAGTCGCCGCGGTCGAGCATCACCAGGATGCTGCCGGCATCGAAGCGGCCCAGGACGTCGCCCGGATCGCCTGCCTTGTGGCTGATGCGGAACCACAGCACGTCCATCGGCGAGCCGATGTCCTGCACCTCGAGGCCAAGCGCCTGGCGGATGACCGAATGGCGGCCGTCGGCGCCGACCACCAGATCGGCGCGGATTTCCTCCGCCTCGCCGTCGACCGTTGCGCGCACGCCGACGACCTTGCCGCCCTCCTCGATCACGCCCTCAGCCTCAGCATTCATCAGCAAGGTGAAGCCCGCGAAGGCCCGGCCGTGGCTCGCCAGGAAATCGAGGAAGTCCCATTGCGGCATCATGGCGATGAACGGCGCCGGCACCGGCAGATGGGTGAGATCGGCGATCTGCACCGGCGTGCCGCCGAAATAACCCGTGAAGTGCGAGATCCGGTGATGCGGCAGCTCAAGGAACTCGTCGAGCAGGCCGAGCTCGTGCATCACGGTGAGCGTCGAAGGATGGACGGTGTCGCCGCGGAAGTCGCGCAGGAAGTCGCCATGCTTCTCCAGCACCGCGACCGTCACGCCGGCGCGCGCCAGGAGAAAGCCCAGCATCATGCCCGCGGGCCCGCCGCCCACGATGCAGCACTGAGTGTGGATCATTCGAGCCTCTCGTGCATGGTCCACTCTTACTCTTGCGCCGGGCGCGCGCCACTCCAGTGGCGCGTCTCCTGACGCAACAAGAACATGACGCGTCACCGGAGTGACGCGCCCCCGGCAGAAGAGTCCAACGCCACGTTACGGGCTGCCGTTCCATGCTTCGGTCCACGCCGAAGGACAGCGCCGACGCTCCATGGTACGGACCCGGCCAATGTCGTCGAAATTGCCGATGATGGCGCTGCTGATTGCCGTCACCTGCCTCAGTCAGTTCTACCGCGTCTCCAATTCCGTGATCGCGCCCGAGCTGGCGCGGGATCTCCACCTCAGCGCCCGCCAGATCGGCTGGGCGGGCAGCGCGTTTTTCTTCGCGCTGTTCGCCGTGCAGCTGCCGGTCGGCCTGTGGTTCGACCGCTTCGGCGCGCGGCGCACGGTCTCGGCCGTATCGCTGCTCGCCGTGGTCGGCTCGATCTGGATCGCCCATGCGACCGATGCCACCGACCTGATCGTCGGCCGGATCATCGTCGGCGTCGGCTGCGCGGCGTCGTTCATGTCGGTAGTGTTCCTGTGCGCCCGCTGGTTCAACGCGCGCGAGCTGTCGACTGCGCTCTCCTGGGTGTTCGCCGCCTCCAATATTGGCACGCTGGCCGGCGCCACACCGCTCGCCTGGGTCGCGAGCCAAGTCGGCTGGCGTAACGGCTTCCTGGGCCTCGCCGCCGTCACGCTTGTGGTCGCCGTGCTGTTCTACGTCATCGTGCGCGACCGGCCGCCCGAGTCGACCCTGCCGACCACCCACAAGGAGCCGTTGCGCAAGGTCTTCAGCGGCCTGTGGCAGGTCTGGCGCACCAAGGGCCTGCTGCCGCTGCTCTCCATGCACTTCTTCGCCTATGCCACGATGCTGACGGTGCTGGGCATGTGGGGCGGGCCGTACCTGTACGACGTGCACCATCTTGACGGCGTGCAGCGCGGCAACGTGCTGCTGGCGATGGGCGTGGCCCAGACGCTCGGCATCCTGACCTACGGTCCGATGGATCGCGTCTTCCACTCGCGCAAGAAGGCGGTGATCCTCGGCACCTACCTCACGGCCGCCGTGCTGCTGGCCCTGTCGGTGATCGCGCAGCCGGCGCTGCCGGTCGCCGTCGGCCTGCTGGTCGCGGTCTGCTTCCTGTGCGCCTTCGGCACGGTGATCGTGGCGCAGGGCCGCACGCTGTTCCCCGACCGCCTCGGCGGCCGCGCCGTGACGACGGTGAACATGGCGCAGTGCCTCGGCCTCACCGTGCTGCCGGCACTGACCGGCTACATCGTCGAAGCCTGGGGCGCGAACGATCTGGCCTATCGCCTGGTGTTCGGCACGCTCGCGGCAGGCTTGGTGCTGGGCTCCCTCGCCTACTTCCGCGCGCCGGACAACGCGTCAGGCTAGGGTCGGACGATCGTCCAGCCGGCCTCGTTGAGCTCCATCAGCTCGACTACGCCCGCCGGCACGACCTTGGTGCCGGTCATCAGTGGAATCTCCGACGGCTTCTTGCCTTCCTTCTTGGCCATGCCCTCAAGCGTGTTGTTGCAGGCCTCGAAGGTGATGTTGGGCACGCTTTGCAACACCGACTTCAGCCGCTCCAGCACCGGCGACTTGTCGGTGCGCAGCATGTTGAGGCCGCCGCTATAGGCCACGACCTTGATCTCGAGCTTCTCGCCCTTCTCCGAATAGTAATGCGCGGCGTTGGTCGCGTTGCCGAGCACGGTGTTCATCTTGTCGGGCGAGTCGTCGCTGATCTGCAGCGCCAGGCGATGGACCTTGTCGCCCGCCATCGCCGGGAACGCCGCGAACAGCAGCAGGCCTGCGAGCAGAAAGCGTCGATTGGTCATGTCTGGTCCTCCTTCAGCCGGGCGCGTAGCCCGCATCGTCGGCCACCACCACCTTGACCTGGCGGTTGGGCTGCAGCCGCACGGTCCCGATGCTCTGGATGTGCTTGGCCACCACATCGTACACCGCCGGGCCCTCGGTGCCTTCATTGATCGAGGCCCAGCCGCTCACGACATATTTCTTGCTCGGATCGATCTTCTGGCCGGTCTTGAGCAACGTCATGTCGGAGATGCGCTGGCCGATCGGCTTGTCGACCGCGATCGTGTAGGCGAGCCCGCCCGCGCGCACCATGTCCCCGCCCTGCTGGTAGTAGGGATCGGGGTTGAACAGGTTGTCAGCCACATCCTCCAGCACCTGCTTGAGGTACGCGCCGGTCATCTCGGTGCGATAGGCCGCGGGATAGGTGATGGCGGTCTGGTTGAAGAGATCGTCGCCGGTGATGTCCTGATCCGGCAGCAGGCTCGAACCCCAGCGGAAGCCGGGCGACAAAGCGATCTCGGCGTCGCGCTCGGCGAGCAGCGCCTGGCAGATCAGGTCGTCGAACGTGCCGTTGAAATTGCCGCGGCGGTAGAGCAGCGCCTCGGTGCGGCCCAGCACCTTGTCGAGCTTGTCGCCGTACGGCTCGCGCGCCGCGTAGACCAGCGCGGTGAGGTCGGGATCGGGATCGATCAGCTCGGACAGCACGGGGATCAGGCGGAATTCGTAGTTCTGGATGCACCGGTCGCGCACCTCGAGGTCGAGCCGCGCCAGGAATTTGCCGTGGCTGCCCGCCGCGACCAGCAGCGTGTCGCCGACCTTGACCGGCATCGGCAGCGCATCGTGCGTGTGGCCGGTCAGGATGACGTCGATGCCCTTGACGCGGCTCGCCAGCTTGCGGTCGACGTCGAAGCCGTTGTGGCTCAGCAGCAGCACCAGGTCGACCTTGTCGTTGCGCAGCTTCTCGACGTTGGCGGCGATCTTTTCCTCGTCAATGCCGAACGCCCAGTCGGGCATCAGGTAGCGCGGGTTGGCGATCGGCGTGTACGGGAAGGCCTGGCCGATCACGCCGATCCTGAGGCCGCCGCGCTCGAACACCGCCGAGGCCTGGAATACCGGATCGCCCCAGGTCGCGTCCTTCACGTTGCCGGCGAGGAACGGGAACTCGAGCTGCTTGATCAGCTCCTGCACGCGCTGCTGACCGTAGGTGAATTCCCAGTGCCCGGTCATGGCATCGGGCTTGAGCGCGTTCATGATCTTCACCATGTCCGCGCCCTTGGTCTGCAGCGCGCTGTAGCTGCCCTGCCAGGTGTCGCCGCCGTCGAGCAGCAGGACCTTGTCGCTGCCGCGCTCGGCGCGGATCGCCTTGATCAGGGTCGAGAGCCGGTCGAGCCCGCCGAGGCGTCCGTAGGTGCGTGCCAGGTCCTCGAAGTCGGTGCAGGCGAGCGCATAGGCGTCCACGGTGTTGCGGCCGACCGTGTACGCCGCCAGCAGCTTCTCGCCGACGATGTGCGGCGGCAGCCCGCGATCCGAGCCGACGCCGATGTTGGCCGACGGCTCGCGGAAATAGACCGGCATGAGTTGCGCATGCAGGTCGGTGAAGTTGAGCAGCGTGACCTGGCCGGTCGCCTTGAAGGCGAGCAGGTCCTTCTGTGTCGGCTGACGCTGCTGCGCGAAGGCGTCGCCGCCCAGGGCCGCAACCGCGGCCGCGACCTGCAGCAGCCCACGGCGGCCAAGACTCATGCCACCTCTATCTTGCTCTCGGCCGTCCAGCTCTGCTTGTTGTCGTCGGTCCAGGTGAACTTGAGCGTGCCGGACTCCTCGACCTTCAGGAAGAAGGCCATGTAGGGATTGGCGGCCACAGCCGGCTCGAGCTTCGCGTTCATCACCGGCTTGTCGTTGTAGGTCACGACCAGCGAATTCACGATCAGCCGCGGCACGACCTTGCCGTCGGAATCCTTCCGCAGGCCGGTCTCCATCGGATGGGTGATCAGCGTCTTGATCTCGACCACCTCACCCTTCTTGGCGGAGGTGGGAACGCGCAGGCGCGGCTTGATGTCGTCAGCCATCTTTTCCTCCTCAGCCGCCGCAGCCGCCGATGGTGACCTTGACCTCGCGGCTCGCCGTGTAGAGCGAGCCGTCGTTCATCTCGGCCACCGCCACGATCTTCTCGGTCTGCTGCAGGCGCACGCGCAGCGCGACCTCGGCCTTGCCGCTCAGCGGCGTCATCTCGAAAACCGCCACGCCCGGGTTGGGGTTGCCGTCGGCGGCGACATAGATCGCCTTCACGTAGGACTTCTCGCTCATCTCGCTCTCGACCGAGACGGTGAGCGGCACGGCATTGCCGTTCTCGGCGATCTCCGGCGCCTTCAGGGTCACCTTGCCGGCCTGGGGCGTGCCCTTGGCCTGGCCGGCAAGCCATTCCTTCGCCTGGTCCGTGGTCGCGAAGGCGTTGCGCGCCACCAGGGCGCCGGCCATTGCCATAAGGGCCGTTCGTCGTGTCAGTCCAGAGCCAATCATCGTGTCCCCTAGTGCCGGATGTTCGGCGCCATGAGTTTCTGCCCCTCGTTCATCTTCCGTAGATAAAGTTCGAGGTCGCCATATTCAACAGCATCGGGCGGCAGCTCGTTGGCGCGAACCTGGACGTTGCACCATTCGAAGCGCTTGCGGATGTCCCAGATCTGGTTGCGACTGGTGCGCCACAGCGGGAAGTGGTCGAACTGCCCCCTGGGCTCGCCCAGCCACTGGCCGCGCATCCATTTGTTCGCGGCCTGACCGTGGCAGTCGGTGCAGGAGAAATTGAACTGGCCGACCTTGAGATCGGCGAGCTTCACGCCGCGCTCGTAAGCGGCTTGCGCTTCAGGGGCGCTGAGATCGACCTTGATCGCCTCGCCGTTGGCCAGGCTGTGCAGGTAGACCGAAAGATCGGTGTTCTCCTTGGACTGCATCAGCCAGTCCTTGCCCGCCGTCACCTCGGCATGGCGCGTGATGAATTCCTCCACACCCAGCACCTTCTTCAGGCGCGGCTCCCACTTGGGCATCTCGACCGCCCAGCGCTTGAAGGTGACCTGCGGCGTCGCATGGCACGAGGCGCAGGCTTGCTTGAACAGCGCGGCGCCGGTGTCGATGTGATCGGCGGCGGGATTGACGAAAGGATCGAGCGCGTCGCGATCCTCGACCGGCCGGGGGCGCTGCGCCGGATCGTCGAGCGGGTCGGCGAATCTGGCGGGCATCTTCAGCGTCTTGAGGAAGGCGACGATGTCCTTGATCTCCGCCTCGTTGTAGAAGCCGTGCTTGCCCCACGGCGGCATCACCGACTTGGGATTGAAGACCCGCGCATCGTAGACGTAGTTGAAGAGCCACTGGTCGGTGCGGCCGGCCTTGCCGATCTCCGACAGGTCGGGCCCGACATTGCCGGGCGTCTCGAGCGTCTTGGGGCCCATCACATGACAGGCGAGGCACCCTCCGCCGCGGCTGCGGTCGAAGGCGAGCTTCTGGCCCTTCTCGGGATCGCCGGTCACGTCCTTGATGACGATCTCGGCGCCATGCGGCGGCGTCACGTTGGGGTTGGCCAGCGTGTTGTAGGTATCCCAGTGCGTCTTGTTCCAGTCGCGGTAGCGCTGCCAGGGCGACGGCGCCGCCGAACCTTCGAGCGAGAGAGGCGCTTGGGCCCGTGCCGGCGCCAACAAGGCCGGCGCCGACAGCATCACAACTGCGAGAGCGAGGAGAAGACGCATCTACTCAGTCGCCTTCTTCAGGAAGGCAATCATGTCGTCCTGCTGCTGCTCCTGGCGCAAGCCGATGAAGGTCATCTTGGTGCCGGGCACCTTGCCCTTGGGATCCTTGAGATAGTCGACGAGAGTCTTTTCATCCCAGGTGATGCCGGATTTCTTCATCGCGTCGGAATACTGGTAGTCGGCGCTGCCGGCCTTGCGGCCGAACAGGCCATGCAGGTTGGGGCCGACCAGATTGTGCCCGCCCTGCTCCAGTGTATGGCAGGCCTTGCACTGCTGGTTGAACAGCCGTTCACCACGCGTCTCGTTGCCTTCGGCGAGTGCGCTCCCCGCGGCCAGCACAAGGGCGACCGCCAGACCTCCCGCAACCGTTGCATCCATGTCGTATTTCCTACGCAGTGAATGGAGGGAGATTGCTGACGTTTCGCCTTTATTCAAGTGATAGATTGTCCGTCATGCGCAAGTCCCTTTGCCTGGCCCTGCTTGCCCTTGCCTTCGCCCCTGGCGTGGCGGCGGCCGAGCCGGTGCAAATCAAGCCCAGCCTGACGCGCCTGAACGCCAACCTCGAATTGCCGCCGGGCAAGACCACCGCCGACGGCGTGGTCATGATCGTGCACGGCATGCTCTCCTGGTACGGCCAGGAGACGGTCGCAGCGCTGCAGAAGAACCTCGAGGCGCACGGCATCGGCTCTCTGGCGATCACTTTGTCGCTGGGCGTCGACGATCGTCGGGGGCCGCGCCGCTGCGACGTCACGCACGACTATGCGCTGGCCGGCGCACAGCGCGAGGTCGGCCTGTGGCTCGAATGGCTCAAGGGCCAGAAGGCGGGCCGCATCGACTTGCTGGGCTTCTCGCGCGGCGGCGCACAGGTCGCGGCGATGGCGCCCGAGCTCGGCGTGCGCCGCGTGATCCTGCTGGCGCCGGCCTTCGCGACGTCGCTCGAACAGGCCGACAACTACCAGCGCGCGTTCGGCCATCCGCTGCAGCCCGAGATCGCCGAGGCGCGCAAGAACCCGCTGGCCACGCGGACCACGGACTTCCTGACCTGCAAGCAGGCTCCGGTGCTGAACGCGACCTTCCTCGACGGCTATGCCGAGCTGCCGCCACGGCTTGCGACGCGGATCGGCAAGCGCACCCTGGTGGTCGTCGCCGGCAATGACGAGGTCGTGCCCGATCTCTCGAAGAAGCTGCCGTCCGATGTGAAGCCGGTGGTGATCGACGGCGCCAGCCACTTCTTCCTCGACCTCTACGGCGAGGAAGCGGCCGACGCGATCGCCAAGTTCGTGACGGCGCCGGCTAATCCGCCTTGATGCCCTGCTCCTTGATGAGCGTCGTCCAAACCTTCTCCTCCTTGAGGTAGAAGTCCTTGAGCTCGTCCGGCGTCGAGCTCTTGATCTCGACGCCCTGGGCCTTGAGCTTCTCGATCACCTCGGGATCGGCAGCGACCTTGCCAATCGCCGCCTGCAGCTTGTCGACGATCGGCTTGGGCGTGCCCGCCGGCACCACCATGGCCTGCCAGAAGATCGCCTGGAAGTCGGGTAGGTTCGCCGCTTCGGCGATCGTCGGGATGTCCGGAAAGGCGGGCGAGCGGGTGAGGCTCGTGATGGCGATTGCGCGGGTCTTCTTGGAATCGAGGAACGGCTTGGCCTCGAGCGCGGCCGAGAACATCATCTGCGTGTTGCCCGCCGCCACGTCCTGGCCGCCTTGCGCGCCGCCGCGATAGGGCACGAGGATGTACTTGAGTCCGGTGCGCGCCCGGAACAGCTCCGCCGCCATGTTGCTCATCGAGCCGACGCCAGGGCTCGCCACGTTGACCTTGCCCGGATTGGCCTTCAGGTAGTCGAGCAGCTCGGCCATGTTCTTCGGCGGGAAGTCGGCGTTGACCTGCAGGATGAAGGGTGTGAACGACATCAGCGACACAAGGTCGAAGCTCTTGTGCGGGTCGTACTGCACGTTGCCCTGCAGCGTCGGATTGACGATCAGCGATGTGCCGCCAGCATAGATCGTGTAACCGTCGGCTGCCGCCTTGGCGACCGAGTTGGAGGCGACGGTGGTCGCCGCGCCGGCGCGGTTGTCGACCAGGACGGTCTTGCCGAGGATCGCCGTGAGCTTGTCGGCGTAAACCCGTGCCACCGCGTCGTTGAGGCCGCCTGCCGGATAGGGAACCACCATGGTGACCGGCTTGGTCGGCCAGTCGGTCTGCGCCGAAGCGGCACCGGCAACGAAGGTCGCGGCCAGGGCGGCGAGAAGAGCAATGCGTTTCATGATGTGAAGAAGGGCAACGTGATCTCGGTGTTGACGGGCTCGAAAGCGAGCTTCAGCGGCTGGCCGATCTTGAGGCTGGCGGCATCGACCCCACGCAGCGGCGCGTTGATGCGCACGCCGGCGTCCATGTCGACCAGCGCCACGATGTACGGCGCCGACGCCTTGAAGAAGAAGTTGAAGGGATGATGGCAGACCGTCCAGGTGTGCAGCTTACCGGTGAGTGGCGCGGGCTTGTACTCGCTCTCCATCGAAAAGCAGTGCGGGCAGACCGGACGCGGATAGTGTCTCACCTTGCCGCACGACGCACAGTGCTGGAGCATCAACTTGCCTTCGCGCATTCCGTCCCAATAGGGCTGGCTCTCGCGCGTTGGCGTCGGCATGGGCCGTTCGGGTTGAGGGGCCGGTGCTGTGCTCATGCCGCCCTCCTCAGGATCGCGAGCGAGCCATCGCCCATGTCGCCATAGCCGGTCACGAGGCCCACCTCCGCATCCTTGACCTGCGCCTTGCCGGCCTCGCGGCGCAGCTGGCGGGTCAGCTCGATCACGTGGTTGAGGCCGACGACATGGCCCTGGCTCAACAGGCCGCCATGGGTGTTGATGGGCAGTTCGCCGGCCAATCCGATGCGGCCGTCCATCACGAACGGCCCGCCCTCGCCGGTCTTGCAGAAGCCCAGGATCTCGAGCTGGCGCAGCACAGTGAAGGTGAAGCAGTCGTAGATCTCGGCCACGTCGATGTCCTTCGGCTCGACGCCCGCCATGTCGTAGCCGCGCTTCGCCGCCTTGATGAGACCGAAGTCGAGCAGGTCGGGACGTTGGGCGATCGACGCCGGCGATTCGGGATGGCCCTCGGCCACGCCCATGATCGTCACCAGCGGCTTCTTCAGATCCTTGGCGCGGTCGGCGGCGCTGATGATGATCGCCGCCCCGCCATCGCTTTCCAGGCTGCAGTCGAACAGC
>DASXQC010000313.1:0-8876 GCA_036493235.1 Reyranella sp. | reverse complement strand
CTTCGCCGGGCAGGTCACCGGCATTTTCGGCCTGGTCGGCTCGGGCCGTACCGAGACGTTCAAGGTCGCGGCCGGTGTCCTGAAGCGCGACTTCTTCCACGGCGGCGAGATCTTCCTGCGCGGCAAGCCGGTGCGGTACCTCACGCCGGCGCCCGCCATCCGCGCCGGCATCGCCTACGTCACCGAGGACCGCAAGGTCGAGGGCTTCTTCGAGACCATGTCGATCGCCCGCAACATCTATGTCGGCCTGATGGCCAAGCTCGGCGCGCGGCGGCTGTTCGTGCGGACGAAGGAAACCGAGACGGTCGGCAAGAAGTGGGCCGACGCGCTCAAGGTTCGCACCATCAGCCAGGATGTGAACGTGGTCGAGCTGTCCGGCGGCAACCAGCAGAAGGTCGTGATCGCCAAGTCGCTGGTCCAGGAACCCGACATCATCGTGTTCGACGAGCCGACCCGCGGCGTCGATGTCGGCGCCATCGCCGAGATCCACGAGCTGATCGACCGGCTGGCCGACGAGGGCAAGGCCGTCGTCATGATCTCGTCCTACCTGCCCGAGATCATGGCCCAGTCGGACCGCATCCTGGTGTGCCGCCAGGGCAAGGTCGTCGAGGAGTTCTCGGCGCGCGACGCGACCGAAGAAAAGATCATGTACGCCGCGATCCACTGACTCATTGGACCGCGGGCTTCCAGCCCGCTCATGAACGCGCAGGATGCGCGCGGTCCAATGAAAGCCTGTGGATAAGAGCTCTTGGCGCGGGGTCCGTCTTGGCCAATGGACTGGCAATTGCGGTTCGAATCCTTCGGGAATCGTCGCAGCCATTGCCCGTAATAGGAGTCTGGCGCGGCCTGGTGCAGTGTGGCCGGCATGACGATGTCCGTCTTGCGCCCCAAATCTCCCGCCGGACAGCTCCCTCAAAACACGCAGAGCGGGGAGGGGGTGTCGGGGATTCCGCGACTCATGACCTCAAAATGCCCATGCCATCGGCATCGGACCGGTCCCACGCCCTGGGACTGTTTGGGACGGGGGCCGGCTTGTATCGCCGGCCGTTTGCTCTAGGTTGCGCGCCGCCATGACCAGCCGCTCCAACCCCGTCTACTGCGCCGTCGACACGGTCGATCTTCCACTCGCCGCCAGGCTGATCCGCTCGATCGCGGGCGGGGTGCGGCCGGCGGTCGGCGGCATCAAGCTGGGGCTGGAGTTCTTCCTGGCGCACGGCGCCCCTGGCGTGCGCTACGCCTTCCCCGCGCCGGTGCGGGCGACCGGCATCGGCTTCTTCCTCGACCTCAAGCTCCACGACATTCCCAACACGGTGGCAGGCGGTATCCGTGCCGTGGTCGAGCTCGAGCCGACGTTCATCACGATCCACACGCAGGGCGGCCTGGCGATGATGAAAGCGGCCGCCGAAGCCGCAACGACCGAAGCCACGCGGCTCGGCGTCGCGCGGCCCAAGCTGCTCGGCGTCACGGTGCTGACCTCGCTCGACAGGTCCGACCTCGAAGCCACCGGCGTCGCCGCGGCGCCGACCGAGCAGGCGGTGCGTTTGGCGATGCTGGCGCAGCGGAGCGGCCTCGACGGCGTGATCTGCTCGCCGCTCGAGATCGAGGCGCTGCGCAAGGCGTGCGGCAAGGATTTCGTGCTGATGGTGCCCGGCATCCGGCCGGTCGGCAACGCCGCCAACGACCAGAAGCGTGCGATGACCCCGCGCCAGGCGGTCGAGCTCGGCGCCAGCAACCTGGTGGTCGGCCGTCCGATCTACGCCGCGCCCGATCCGCGGGCCGCCGCCGAAGCCATCGCGCGCGAGATCGGGATCAACGATCTATGACCGTCGAGGCCCAAGTGCAGGCAAAGATCTGCGGATTGTCGACGCCTGAGACGCTCGACGCGGCGGTGCGCTTCGGCGCCCGCTTCGTGGGCTTCGTGACCTACCCGAAGTCGCCGCGCCACATCTCGACCGAGATGATGCGCGCACTGGGCCAGCGCGTGCCGAAGACGGTCAAGCGCGTCGGCCTGTTCGTCGATCCCGACGACGCGCTGCTCGAGGAGAAGCTCGCCACCGGTGCGCTCGACCTGCTGCAGCTCCATGGCGGCGAGACGCCCGAGCGGGTCGCGGCGATCCGCCGGCGCACCGGCCTGGCGGTGATGAAGGTGATCAAGGTCGCGTCGGCCGAGGATGTCGCACGCGGCGTCGCGGCCTATGCCAGCATCGCCGACCGGCTGATGTTCGAGGGCGCCGAGGGCACCCTGCCGGGCGGCAATGCCAAGACGTTCGACTGGACGTTCCTGGCGGGCCAGAGCGTGCCTCTGCCGTGGATGCTCGCGGGCGGGCTGACGCCGGCCAATGTTGCCGAGGCCGTGCGGGTTACCGGCGCGCGGATCGTCGACGTTTCCTCTGGCGTCGAAAGCAGTCGCGGTGTGAAATCCGTCGATCTGATTCGCGCTTTCCTCGATGGCGTGAAGGCGCTTTAAGGTGACCTGATGAAGACCGAACAGCGGCTGAAGGAGCTCGGCATCGAGCTCGCCCCGGCCATCGGGCCGTTGGCGAACTACGTCAACGCCGTGCGCACCGGCAACCTGCTCTATCTCGCCGGCAAGGGCCCCGGCTTGGCGGGCCAGCCGATGCCGTCGGGCAAGGTCGGCCGCGACTTCACCATCGAGCAGGGCTACGAGTATGCGCGCCAGACCGGCCTCAGCCTGATCGCGGTGATGAAGGCCGAGCTGGGCGACCTCGACAAGGTGACGCGCATCGTCAAGGTGCTAGGCATGGTCAACGCCACGCCCGAGTTCGGCCACCAGCCCGAGGTGATCAACGGCTGCTCGGACCTGTTCGTCGAGGTGTTCGGCGAGCGCGGCAAGCATGCGCGCTCGGCGGTCGGCCTGGGCTCCCTGCCGCGCGGCATCCCGGTCGAGATCGAGGTGATCGTCGAGGTCGACGACGGTGCTGCTGCTGCTGCCCCGACGCGCCAGACGGCCGCGGCCAAGCCTGCCGCGAAGAAGACGGCGGCACCGAAGGCCAAGGCTGCGCCCAAGAAGGCCGCGAAGAAGAAAAAGCGCTGACCATGCCGGACACACCCAACACCACGCCCAACAGCTACCGCCGCGGCCCAGACGAGCGCGGCCATTTCGGCATCTTCGGCGGCCGCTATGTCGCCGAAATCTTGATGCCGCTGATCCTCGACCTGGAGAAGGCCTACAACGAGGCTAAGGCCGATCCCGCGTTCCAGGGCGAGCTCAAGTCCCTCGCCAAGCACTATGCCGGCCGGCCGAGCCCGCTCTATCATGCGGCGCGACTGACGAAGCATCTCGGCGGCGCGAAGGTCTACTTCAAGCGCGAGGAGCTGAATCACACCGGCTCGCACAAGATCAACAACGTGCTGGGTCAGGTGCTGCTCGCCAAGCGCATGGGCAAGACGCGGGTGATTGCCGAGACCGGCGCCGGCCAGCATGGCGTTGCCACCGCGACCGCCTGCGCGCTGTTCGACATTCCCTGCGTGGTGTTCATGGGCGCGACCGACGTCGACCGCCAGGCGCCGAACGTCGCCCGTATGTACATGCTGGGCGCCGAGGTGCGGCCGGTGAAGGCGGGCGCGGCGACGCTCAAGGACGCGATGAACGAGGCGATGCGCGACTGGGTCGCGACCTGCGACACCACGTTCTACTGCATCGGGACGGTGGCGGGTCCCCACCCCTATCCGGAGATGGTACGCGACTTCCAATGCGTGATCGGCGACGAGACGCGCGAGCAGATGCAGGAGGCCGAGGGCCGCCTGCCCGACACGCTGGTCGCCTGCATCGGCGGTGGCTCGAACGCGATGGGCCTGTTCCATCCCTTCCTCGACGATCCCGGCGTGCGCATCGTCGGCGTCGAGGCCGCGGGCCACGGCATCGAGACCGGTCAGCATGCCGCGTCGCTGACCGGCGGCCGTCCCGGCGTGCTGCATGGCAACCTCACCTACCTGCTGCAGGACGCGGAGGGCCAGATCCAGGAGGCCCATTCGATCTCGGCCGGTCTCGACTATCCCGGCATCGGCCCCGAGCATTCGTGGCTGAAGGAGCAGGGCCGCGTCGAATACGTCTCGGCGACCGACGACGAGGCAGTCGCCGCGTTCCAGCTCCTGTGCAAGCTCGAAGGCATCATCCCGGCGCTCGAATCGGCGCATGCGCTGGCGCACGTGCTGAAGCTCGCGCCGACCCTGCCCAAGGACAACCTGCTGGTGATGAATCTCTCCGGCCGCGGCGACAAGGACGTCCCGCAGATCGCCGCCCGGCTGGGGATGAAGGTCTGAGAGGCCGACCATGGCTTTCGATTGGCGAGTTCATATCGCGCGTGATCCCAGAATTTGCGGCGGCCTGCCGACGATGAAAGGCACGCGTGTCCTGTTGCGTCAGGTGCTGGCGGACGTCGCCGCGGGCCACGCGACGCCAGAGATCATTGCCGCCTATCCGTCGCTGCAGCCCGATCACGTGAAGGCGGCGATCGCCTTCGCCGCCGACAGCGCGAAGGACGACTTGCCGATGGTCGATCAGCCGGCCGCCTGATGCGATTGAAGCTCGACGAGAACATGCCGATGCTTCTTGCGACGACGCTGCGCAGTGCCGCCCACGATGTGCACACCGCCGCCGATGAAAATCTGCTGGGCAAGCCCGACGATGAGGTTTGGGCAACCACCCGGCGAGAAGGCTGCCTGCTGATCACATTGGATCGCGACTTCGGCCAGCTTGCGGCACAAAGCGGCGACCACGCCGGAGCCATCGTGCTGCGTCCGCGCAACGCCGAGCAGACGGCAATCGTCTCCTTGGCGGCACGTGCGCTGCAGCTTGCGAGTGAAATCGACATGACGAATCGTGTAGCCATCGTTGAGGACGAGCGTGTCCGTATCCGGCCGCCCCTCGCCATCATCCCTCCACAGGAATCGACATGAGCCGCATCGAGAAGCGCTTCGCCCAGCTCAAGGCGGACAAGCGGGCGGGGCTGGTGGCCTACGTCACGGCCGGCGATCCCAATGCCGAACTCGGCTACGAGATCCTGAAGGGCCTGCCGGCGGCGGGCGCCGACCTGATTGAACTGGGCATGCCGTTCACCGATCCGATGGCCGATGGGCCGTCGGTCCAGCTGGCCGGCCAGCGCGCGCTCAAGGCAGGCATGACCGTCAACGCCACGTTCGACATGGTCCGCCGCTTCCGCAAGGAAGTGAACAACGACACGCCGATCCTGCTGATGGGCTACTACAACCTCGTCTACCAGCGCGGCGTCGAGACGTTCTGCAAGGATGCCGCGGCTGCGGGCGTCGACGGTTTCATCCTGGTCGATCTTCCGCCCGAGGAAGCAGAAGCGCTGAAGCCGCACGCCGTGGCGAGCGGTCTCGACACAGTCCTGCTGACGGCACCAACGACCGACGACAAGCGCCTGCCGGCGGTGCTGAAGTTCTCTTCGGGTTTCGTGTACTTCGTCTCGATACTCGGCATCACCGGTACGAAATCGCCGACCGAAGAGGCGGTGCGCAGCCACGTCGGGCGTATCAAGCGCCATACCAGCCTGCCGGTCGCCGTCGGCTTCGGCATCAAGACGCCCGAGCAGGCGGCCGCGGTCGCGCGTCATGCCGATGCAGCCGTGGTGGGCTCGGCAATTGTCGATCAGGTGAAGGTCGCGGTCGATGCCGACGGAAAACCGAAAGCCGATCTGGTTCCCAATCTTCTCGGCTTTGTGAAGTCGCTTGCAGAAGGCGTGCGCAGCGTGAAGAAGGCGTAACCAAATCTTCTTGTGATCTTCGGGTGGGCCTCACACGCCGAGCCATTGCGAGGTCACAATTTGCCTCCCATATCCACTCCATCACCGGCGTCGGGGTTATGGAGGAAGTGATGCAGCGATCCGAGCACCTCGAAAGGCTCGTCCGCACATTCGCCGCCGCGCTGGATCTTCTCGATAGTCAGCTACGCGAACCCGACCGCTGGGAGGAGGAGTGCCTCACCTACGCGCTGGGCGCGATGGCGTGCGGTCTCTATCCCGCCGCCGAGGTCGAGCTCGAGGCCTTCGCGCGGCCGGCGGCCGAGCGCACGCCAGAAGAGTTGGCCGAACTCGAGAACAAGCCGCGCCGCTTCACCAAGGCGATGCTGCGCCACGGCCTCGACCATGTGCTGAACCGCGACGACGAATCGGCGACGCCGTCGGCCAGCCACCTCGCCGTCCGCACCTTCCTCGGCGCTTCTCTTTAATCGTCGAACAGGAGATCGGCGACGTACGGGTTGGTCTTGCGCTCCCAACCGAACGTCGAGGTCTGGCCGTGGCCCGGTACGAACTGGGTATCGTCGCCGAACGGCCACAGCCGCTCGCGAATCGAGGACAGCAGCTGCTCGTGATTGCCGCGCGGAAAATCCGTGCGGCCGATCGAGCCCCGGAACAGCACGTCGCCGACGAAGGCGATCTGTGACGGCTTGTGCACGAACACCACGTGGCCCGGCGTGTGGCCGGGGCAGTGCACGACATCGAAGGTGAGATTGCCGAGCGTGACGGTGTCGCCATTCTCCAGCCAGCGGTCGGGCACGAACGGTTTGTAGGCCGGGAAATTGTACTTGGCGCCCGACTCGGGCAGGCCCTCGATCAGGTACAGGTCGTCCTTGTGCGGGCCCTCGATCTTCACGCCGTAATGCGCGGCCATGGTGCCGGCGGCCGAGGCATGGTCGACATGCCCGTGCGTCAGCAGCACCTTTGTGATCTTGATGCCCTGGTTGTCGATCTCCTGTCTCAGCAGGTCGAAGTCGCCGCCGGGATCGACCGGGGTGCCTTCCATGGTCTGGTCATCCCAGATGATGGAGCAGTTCTGCTGAAACGGCGTGACGGGCGCGATCATGACCTTGAGCATGAGTGCGATCTAATGGCATGAATCGGTCGAAATGAAAGCGCGTTTTCTGTCCTGCCTGCTCCTGCTGGCCCTGTACGCCCTGCCGGCGGCGGCGCAGATCGGGCCCGTTTCGTCGCCCACTGGGCCGGTCATGGCGGGGCCCTATCTCGTGGTCGATGCGGCGACCGGTGAGACCCTGCTGCAGCGCGATCCGGGCGCGCCCTGGTATCCCGCCTCGCTGACCAAGCTCATGACCATGTACATCGTGTTCGAGGAGATGAAGGCGGGCCGCCTGCAGTCGGGCGACCCGGTCGTCCTCTCCCAGCATGCGGAGAGCGTGGAGTATGCCGGCCATCTCGGCCCGGTCGGCAGCACGATCACGGTTGATACTGCGCTCACATCCCTGGTCGTGAAGTCGCTGAACGATGTCGCTGTGTCGCTCGGCGAGAAGGTCTCGGGCTCGGAACCCGCCTTCGCCCAGCGCATGAATGACATGGCCAAGCGCCTCGGCATGACGGCGACGCACTACGTCAACGCTCACGGCCTGCCCAATCCCGGCCAAGTGACCACGGCGCGCGACCTCGCGGTGCTGGCGGTCGCGCTGGCGCGGGACTTCCCGCAATACTACGGCTACTTCCACGCCGACCGCCTCGACATCGGCAACCGGCACCTCGAGGGCGGCGTGAAGTTCGTCGAGCTTTACTCGCCGTATGCCGAGGGCCTGAAGACCGGCTTCATCTGCGCCTCGGGCTTCAATATCGTCGGCAGCGCCACGCGCGACGGCCGGCGGCTGATCGCGGTCGCACTCGGCTTCCGCCGCGCCGACCTGCGCGACGAGTTCCTGGTCCGTCTGTTCGACCAGGCCTTCGCGCTCAAGACCGCGGGCAGCAAGGCCAAGATCTGGCAGGTGCGCAACGAGGGCGGCGCGCCCGGCAATGTGCTGCCCCAGGGCGAATGCGGCATGATCCGCTACGACCTGCCGGGCGACGCGGCGTGGCTCGGCACCTACGGCGACTGGCGGACAGCACGGCGCGTCTACGACACCGGCCAGGCCGATCTCGTCGCGCTCGGCGTCACGCAGATCGGCAAGGAGTACATTTTACCCGTCACGGCCGGCAAGGTGACCAAGCAGGCCGCGATCATCGCCGATCTCGAGCCCGCCGCCGCGCAAAAGCTCTGTGCCGCATACAGGGCGAAGAAACTCTTCTGCGAGGTCAAGAAGCCCACGGACTTCGCGCCACCATTTTCCGTGTTCTGGCGCTAGATGCCCATTCGTGCGATACCGCGCGCATGAACTGGCTGACCAATTTCGTCCGCCCGAAGCTGCGCGCGCTGGTCGCTCGCAAAGAGGCGCCGGAGAATCTCTGGCTCAAGTGCCCCAAGTGCGAGCAGATGCTGTTCATGCGCGACTGGGAGACGAACCAGGAGGTCTGCACCCATTGCGGCCATCACATGCGCATCCGGCCGCTGAAGCGGCTGCCGCACCTGTTCGATGAGGGCAAGTACGAGCTGCATCCGCTACCCAAGGTGCCGGCCGATCCGCTGAAGTTCCGCGATACCGAGCGCTATGACGCGCGACTGAAGAAGGCGCTGGCCAAGGCCGAAGGCACGACCGACGCGCTGGTCGTGGCGAGCGGCCTGATGGGCAGCCGCATGACGGTGATCGCCGCGCTCGACTTCGGCTTCATGGGCGGCTCGATGGGCACTGCCGTCGGCGAAGGCCTTGTGATGGCGGCGGAACTCGCCATCGCGCGCAAGGCGCCGCTGGTCGTGTTCTCGGCCTCGGGCGGCGCGCGCATGCAGGAAGGCATCCTGTCGCTGATGCAGCTCACCCGCACCACGATCGCGGTCCGCAGGGTCAAGGAAGCGGGCCTGCCCTACGTCGTCGTGCTGACCGATCCGACCACCGGTGGCGTGTCGGCCTCGTTCGCCATGCTGGGCGACATCCATATCGCCGAGCCCGACGCGATCATCGGCTTCGCCGGCCCGCGCGTGATCCAGGACACGATCCGCCAGGAGTTGCCCGAGGGCTTCCAGCG
>DASXQC010000312.1:0-14359 GCA_036493235.1 Reyranella sp. | reverse complement strand
GCGTCGGGAATCGTACCCTCGTCCTTCCGCCTGCTGCGCCAGCTCATCTCGCGCGTCGAGGACGAGACCAACGGCGCGATCAAGCTGCAGGACCTCTATGTCCAGATCCCGCCGCAGCGCATCGAGCAGGCCAAGGCCGCCGCGGCGGTGCTGGGCGATACGGTGATCGACCGCTATCCCTTCGCCGGCTCGACCAAGCCGATGGCCGACGAGAAGGCCGAGCTGGTGCTGAACCGCACCTGGCGGCCGCAGCTCGCGGTGATCGGCATGGACGGCTATCCGGCACCGGAGAATGCCGGCAACGTTCTGCTGCCCTACTCCACGGCCAAGCTCAGCCTGCGCCTGCCGCCGACCCTCGAGGCGAAGGCCGCGATGGCGTCGGTCAAGAAGGCGCTGGAATCCGATCCGCCGAACGGCGCGACCGTCTCGTTCGACGGCAAGGACGGCCAGTCGGGCTGGCACGCGCCGCAGCTCGCGCCGTGGCTGGAGAAGGCCGTCAGGCAGGCGTCCGAGGAGGCGTTCGGCCCGCCGGCCGCCTACATGGGCGAAGGCGGCTCGATCCCCTTCATGGGCATGCTGGGCGAGAAGTTCCCGAATACGCAGTTCGTGATCACCGGTGTGCTGGGACCGCACTCCAACGCGCACGGCCCCAATGAGTTCCTGCACATCCCGACCGGGAAAAAGGTGACCGAAGCGGTGGCGCGGATGGTCGTCGCCCATCACGCTCGGACAAGCGGCTAGCTCACTCTCCCAGGAACCGCGCGGCGTTGTCCGAAAGCAGCAGGGCGCGGTCCTTTTCGGCGAGATTCAGACCGTCGACCGCTGCCACCGGGTCCTTCTCCTGGATGCTGAACGGGTGGTCTGTGCCGAGACAGAGCTGGGTGATGCCGAAGCGCTCGATCAGGAACGCCAGGGTCGGCGTGTCATAGACAAGAGTGTCGTAATACAGCCGGCGCGCCTGTTCGGCTGGCGATGGCACCTTTTCGGCCAGCTCCTTCATGCCGCGCCATCCGTGCAGCAGGCGCGGCAGGACGAGGCCGAAGGCGCCGCCGCCGTGGCTGAAGGCGATGCGCAGGCGCGGATGGCGCGTCAGCATGCCGCCCATCATCAAAGAGGCGATGCTGACCGCGGTTTCGCAGGGAAACGCCACCAGGGCCGGCATGGCGGGCGGACCGACCAGCCGATCCGTGCCGGCCGGATGCAGGGCGTGCACGAACACGGCCGCGCCGGTCTCCTCAGCCGCCTGGAAGAACGGCTCGAAGCGCGGGTCGCCGATCGACACGCCGTTGACGTTGGTGCCGATCTCGACGCCGCGAAAGCCGGACTTCATCAGGCGCTCGAGCTCGCGCGCCGCCCGCTCGGGATCCTGCAGCGGAACCATGCCAAGGCCGGCGAAGCGGCCCTGCCCGTCGCTCACCATGGCGGCGATCGTGTCGTTGACGTGACGGCCCATCGCCTCGGCGTCCTCGGCCTCCATCCAGTAGGACAGCAGCTCGGGCATGGGCGACAGCACCTGCCGTTCGACGCGGCTTGCCGACATCGCCTCCAGCCGCCGCTCGATGCTCCAGCACTCGTCGGTGACCGTGCGGAACACCTTGCCTGCGATCATGACGTTGCAGTGATGGCAGTCATGCGCCGGCGCCATGCCGGGCCAGCGTGCATTGGCGTGCTTGCCCGCATAGGCCGGAAAGCTGTGCGGAACGATATGGGTATGGATGTCGATCGCGCCGGTCACTGTCGCACCCGTCACTGCAGCCACATGCCCTCTCCCAGCAATTGTCGGGCGATGATCATACGCTGGATCTGATTGGTGCCCTCGAATATCTGGTTGATCTTGGCGTCACGCATGAAGCGCTCGAGCGGCAGGTCCTGCATGTAGCCCGCGCCGCCGAATACCTGGACGGCGTCGGTCGTCACCTTCATCGCCATGTCCGAAGCGAAGCACTTGGCCATGGAAGCGTTGGCGGCGAAGCGGCGATAGGCGCGCGCGTCCGGCAAACCGGCATCGTGCAGGCGCGCCACCTCGTAGACCAGGCAGCGCGCCGCCTCGACCTGCATGGCCATGTCGGCCAGCATGAATTGCAGGCCCTGGAACTCGCCGATCGGCTTGCCGAAGGCCTGGCGCTCCTTCGCGTAGGCGATCGCCATGTCGAGCGCGCCCTGTGCCAGGCCGACCGCCGTCGCGCCGATGGTCGGCCGGTTGAGGTCGAGGATGCGCATGCAGATCTTGAAGCCCTCGCCCTCCTCGCCGATCCGGTTCTCGACCGGGACGCGGACGTTGTCGAAGAAGATCGGCGCGTCGGGAATGCCGCGGATGCCCATCTTGCGGTCGGTCTTGCCGACCGAAAAGCCCTTCCATTTGGTGTCGACCAGGAAGGCGGTCATCTTGTCGGTGCCGTAGCCGTCTTCGGTTTTGGCAAACACCGTGATGTAGTCGGCGACCGGACTGAAGGTGATGAAGCACTTCTGGCCGTTCAGCACATAGGCCGAGTTACCGTCGCGCACCGCGCGCGTCCTCATCGCGCCGGGATCGGAGCCCGCATGCGGCTCGGTGATCGCCACCGAGACCAGCGTGCGGCCCTTGGCCATCTCGGGCAGGAATCGCTGGCGCTGCTCCTCGGTGCCGAAATGCAGCAGCGGGACGACCAGCCCGATGCCGTTCTGGCCGGCCATCAGGGACGCCGCTTCGGAGACCTTGGCCAGCTCCTCGTGCGCCACACAGATCGTCGTCATGTCGGCGCCGGGTCCGCCGTATTGTTCTGGCAGCCTGAGCTGCAGCAGGCCCATGTCGCCGAACAGCGGCACCAGCTCCTTGGGAAAGCGGTCCTCGCGATCGATCTCGCTGGCAACGGCGGCGACCTCCTTGTTGGCCAGCCGCCGCACGCTGTCGCGGAACGCGATCTGTTCATCCGTGAGATACATGGCGGGGCTCCTTGAAGCGTTCGCGCAGGGTGACCTTGTGGATCTTGCCGGTGGCCGTCATCGGCAGCGCCTCGACGAAGACCACCTCATCGGGCAGCCACCACGACGCCATCTGCGGCCGCAGGAAGTCGATCAGCTCCGCCGCCGTCACCTGCTGGCCCTGGCGCGGCACGACGATCAGCAGCGGCCGCTCCTGCCAGCGTGGGTGCGCGATGCCGATGACCGCCGCCTGCGCCACCGCTGGATGACCCATCGCCGCGTTCTCGACCTGGGCGCTGGCGATCCATTCGCCGCCCGATTTGATGACGTCCTTGGAGCGATCGACGATCTCGACCGTTCCGTCGGGGAAGAGCTTGGCGACGTCGCCGGTCTGCAGCCAGCCATCGGCGGAGAGACTGGCCGGCTGCTTGAGATACGCCGCGGTGACGGTGGGGCCGCGGGCCTCCAGGTTGCCGTAGACCTCGCCATCGCGCGGCAGCTCCTTGGCCTCGTCGTCGACGATGCGCAGCTGCGTGGTGAAGGCGACGCGGCCCTGCCGCATCTTGTGCTCGAGGCGCTGCTCGGAGGGCGCCTCGGCGAGCCCCGGCGGTAGCGAACACTTGGTGATGCCGAGCGCCTCGGTCATGCCCCAGCATTGCGCCACGTCGACGCCGCGCTGCTCCAGTGCCTCGATCAGTGACCGCGGCGCCTTGGTGCCGGCGACCAGCGCGGCCCGCAACGACGGCAGCGCGAGGCCATTGCGCTCGAGATGGTCGACCAGGGTCAGCCACACTGTTGGCACGCAGGCACCCACCGTGACCTGCTCCTGCGCCATGATCTCGTGGAGCTTGTCAGCCTCGAAATGGCGGCCCGGCAGCACCAGCTTGTGGCCGTTGAGCGGCGCCGTGTAGACCATCTGCCAGCCGTTGCCGTGGAACATCGGCGCGATCGGCATCACCACCTCACGCATGCCCGAGCGATAGCCGCCGATCATGTCGGCCGTGCTCATCAGCAGCGCACTGAGCAGCGTCGAGCGGTGCGAGTTGACCACGCCCTTGGGCTGGCCGGTGGTGCCGGAGGTGTAGCAGATGACCGATGCCTGCCGTTCATCGAACTGCGGCCAGGCGTAGTCGTCATCCTGCGCCGCAATCATCGCCTCGTACGACAGAAGCTTCAGCGGCGATTGAGGCAACGCCGCCTCGACCGTCAGGTAGATCCAGCCCTTCACCGTCCTGAGCTGCGGCGCGATGCGTTCGGCGATCGCCAGGGTCGCTGCGTCGATGCAGATCCACGAATCCTCGGCGTGATTGGCAATATAGACGAGCTGCTCGTCGAACAGGCGCGGATTGATGGTGTGCAACACCGCGCCGCTGCCCGACACGCCATAGAACAGCTCGAAATGATGGTGCGTGTTCCAGGCGAGCGAGCCGACGCGATCGCCCGGCTGCACGCCCAGCGTCGCCAGCGCCCTGGCGAGCCGTTTGGCGCGGGTGTGCGCCTCAGCGTAGGTGGTGCGGTGGATGCCGCCTTCTGGCGTTCGCGCGACGATCTCGGTCGTGCCGTGCACGCGCGCGGCATGCTCCAGCACCGACGACACGAGCAGGGGCGCGTCCATCATCAAACCCTGCATGCCTGCCTCCTGCAGCCGCTCAGCGCGGCTGGCTGATGTAGTCCGAGACAATTCTGCGCCACAGCGCCAGCAGACGGTCGAAACGGTCCGGCTCGTTCTGCCACAACATGCGCACGGCCAGACCGCGTACCAGGCCGAACGTCAGCCACAGGATCTCGTCGGCGACCTGTTCGGACAAACCCTTCGCCACCAGCGCCTCGCGCCAGGCCTGCTCGGCCGGCAACCGCGCGTCGCGCACCATGCCCATCAGCTTGTCGCGGAACCGCCGGCTGTTGATCGAGGTGGCGATGTCGAGCGATATGAAGAACGCCGTCGAGAAGAAGAACTCGCGCGCGTCGGCGATCGCCTCTTCGAGCGGATCGTCACCGGCTTCGATCGCCCTCGCCCGTGCACGGCTGGTCTCGAGCACGTTGTGGAAGACATGCTCCATGGTGGCGTAGACCAGCTTCTCCTTGGTGGCGAAGTGGTGGAGTTGCGCGCCGCGCGATACGCCCGCGGCTTTCGCGATATCGGCGGTCCGGAAATGCGCATAGCCCTTCTTGCGCAGTACCTCGACGGCCGCATCGAGGACGCGTGTGCGCGTCTCACGCGTTCGCTCCGCCTGGCTGCGCCGCTTCTTGGCCACGATGCGCGTACGCCTGTCGGACCGTTCGTTCTCGGAACCGGCCAGCGACATCAATCCGCCTTCACGGTCTCAACCTTCGCCCAGCCCTTGCCGTCGAAACGCGAGAGCTGGAAGGAATGATAGGCGCGATAATCCTCGGGCGTGTTGCTGAGCGTCATGCCCGGCAACAGCGTCGGCAACGACACGTCCTTCAAGGTCGTCGCCTGCTTGATGAGGTTGTCGCGGGTCAGCGTGTTGCCGGCCTGCTGCAGCACATACGCCACCATCTGCGCGTTGTGATAGCCCGACACGCCGATCGCATCGAGTGGCGATTCGTTGGCGGCGTACTTCTTCATGAAGGCCCTGTAGTCGGCCATCGCGGCGTCCTTATCCCACGCCGGATCGCCCGGCTCCTTGAAGTACAGCGCCGTCATCACGCCCGTGCTCTTGTCGAGGCCCGCGACCTTGAGCACGGCCTGCACCGAGCTGCCCGGGCTGGCGATGAAGTGCATGGGTTTCCAGTTGAGGTCGCTGGCCTTGCGGATCGCCTGGGCCGCGAACTTGGGCGTGCTGAAATCCATGAAGATGTTGGCGCCGGACGCCGCGAGATTGATGATCTGCGAATCCACCGTGGGATCGGTCAGCTCGTAGCTCGCCTCGGCGACAATCGCCTTGGCGTTGGTCTCGCCCAGCGCCTTCTTGAGGCCCTTCAGGAAGTCCTTGCCATAGTCGTCGTTCTCGTAGAGCACGGCGATCTTGGGCTGTGCCTGCGCCTTCAGCGCATATTTGGCATAACCCACCGCTTCCGTCTCGAACGAGGGATAGAACGGCATGGTCCACGGATACTGCTTGGGATCGTTGAACTTGCTGCCGCCGGCCGAGATCAGAAGCTGAGGCACCTTTTTGGTGTTGAGATAGCGCTGGATCGCCGAGTTGGTTGGCGTGCCGACGGTGCCAACCTCGGCGAGCACGCCGTCCTCCTCGACCAGCTTGCGGGTCGCCTCGAGCGCTTTGGGCGGGTTGTAGCCGTTGTCGAGGGCGATGAACTTGATCTTGCGTCCGTTGATGCCACCCTTGTCGTTGAGCGAGGTGAAGTAAGCCTGCTCGACGCGGCTGTAGATGCCGAACGCGGACGCCGGCCCGCTGAACGGCGCGCTGTGGCCGATCAGGATCTCCTTGTCGGTGACTCCCGGACTCTTCTGCTGCGCCTGGACGTTTGCGCCCAACACCAGCCCAGCCGCGAGCAGCGCCATCGCCGTGATGCGCATCGTCTCCTCCTCATCCCCCGGCCTCTCGACGGGCCAGTAAGACAGGAGTTAAAAACAGTCCGTCCGGCTTGTAAACTACAAATTCTTACAAATGTTAGGAAATGCCGTGGCCGAGATTCTTGTCCTCGGGATATCCCACTACCCGCCGTTGCACGGCGCCGATGCGCGCATGGCGTGGATCCTGAAGAGGATGCTGCAGAACCCGAAACTGCCCGAGGAACTGCGCACGCCGCAGGGCTGGCCCGCACCGATGCGCGCCGAATGGGGCAACGACGAAGGCGCGTCGGCCGCCGCGCGCCATCGTGCCGAGCTCGTCGTCTGGCTCGGCAAGACCCGCGCCGCGCTCGACGCCTTCAAGCCCGACTTCGTCTTGATGTGGGGCGACGACCAGTACGAGAACTTCAAGGAAGATGTCGTCCCGCCCTATTGCATCGCTGCGTACGATCGCTTCGGGTTTGCCACGCCGCCCGGCAATGTCTGGGCAGAAACCGACAGGACCTGGGACCTCGCAGGCCATCCGAAAGCGGCCAAGATGCTCGCGTTGAGCCTGATCGAGGAAGGCTTCGATACCGCCTACGCCTACAAGCCATTGCATCATCCGCTCGGCCACGCCTTCACCAATGCGGTGATGTATCTCGACTACGCGCGCAAAGGCTTCGACTATCCGATCGTGCCCTTTGCCATCAATTGCTACGGCCGGCGTGTGCTGGCCCAACGAGACGGCCTGCCGGTGTTCGATCGCGAGGTCGGCGACGACGAGCTCGATCCGCCGGCGCCGTCACCGAAGCGCCTGTTCGATCTCGGCGCGATGACGGCCCGGGTGCTCTCACAGTCGCCCTATCGTGTTGCGCTGCTCGCCTCATCGGGCTGGAGCCACGCGTTCCTTACCGCCAAAAACCATTTCCTCTGGCCCGACACGCCGGCCGACCGGCACATGTATGACGCCCTGAAGGCCTGCGACTGGCAGACCTGGCGCAGCTATAGCGGCGCCGCGGTCGAGCAGGCCGGCCAGCAGGAACTGCTGAACTGGATGTGCGTGGCCGGCGCCATGGAAGAGCTGAAGCGCAAGCCGCAGGAAACCGGCTTCGTCGACACCTGGATATTCAATTCCTCCAAGGCGTTCCTGATCGCGCCGCCCAACTGAAGGACCCGACCATGAAGCTCAAGGACCGCGTCGCCATCGTCACCGGCACCAGCCCCAATATCGGCGGCGGCATTGCCGAGGGGCTGGCGGACGCCGGCGCGGCGATCGTCGCTGTCGACGCCAATCCGGCGAACGCCAGCGACTGCGCCAACTATCTCAAGAAGAACGGAGGACGCGCCCTCGCCGTCACCTGCGACGTCACCGACGAGAGCCAGGTGAAGGGCGCGGTCGACGCCGCGCTGAGGGAATTCGGCAGGGTCGACATCCTCGTGAACAACGCCGCCTTCTTCAACAAGAAGGGCGTACTCACCATGCCGTTCGACGAATGGAACAAGCAGACCGGCGTGATCCTGGGCGGCGCCTTCCTGTTCACCAAGTACGCCTGCCAGTCGATGATCGAGCGCAAGAGCGGCGGCGTGGTGATCAACATCATCTCGACCGCCGGCCACCAGGGCGAGCCGGGCAACATCGCCTACTCCACCGCCAAGTGCGGGCTGCTGAACTTCACGCGCTCGGCGGCGATGGAACTGGTCGGTCATCGCATCCGCGTCAACAGTCTGACGCCGACCGCGACCGATCCAACCGAATCCTTCGAGCGCGCGGCGCGCTGGGGCCGCTCGGTTCGCAAGCCCGAAAACCTCGACCGGGTCATGCGGCCATTCCGCGAGGGCATCCCGATGAAGAAGCTGCCGGTCCCCAGCGACTACAGCCGCGCCATCGCCTTCCTCGCCTCGGACGACGCAGCGCTGATCACCGGCACCGACCTGCGCGTCGACGCCGGCGCCATCGCGCGCTACTGGGCGTGGGATCCGAAGGCCGGCGCGACGATGTAATCCTCCCCATTCAGATGGGCAGGTGCCCGCGTCTTGCGGGTGGAGGGGTCATAAGCCCCACCGATTCTACTGCTTGTGACCCCTCCGTCGCGGACTACCGTGCCACCTCCCCATCTGAATGGCCCATCTGAATGGCCCATCTGAATGGGGAGGGTTCGTTACTTTGCGATGCCGGTGGTGACCATCTTCATCAGCTCGGCAGCCAGATCGTCGGGCGTCATCGAGCCTTCCGGGTCGTACCATTCCGCGGCCCAGGTGAGAGAGCCCAGCATGAGCATGCGGACGACGGAGAGATCGAAGCCCGGCCGGAGAAGGCCCTGCTTGTCCGACTCGCGTAGCAGCTTGGCGAAGATCGCGGCGTAGTCCCTCTCCTGCTGCATGTGCCGTTCGCGCAGGCGCTTGGGCAGGCGCCGGATCGACTTGAGTCGCGAGGAAAAGTGCTCTCGCAGCGTATATTTCAGATGCGCGACCAGCGCGGCGCGCAGGCGCACCAGCGGCGGGCTGTGCTCGCCGGCTTCGGCGATCGCCTGCAGGACCTCGTCGCGCGCACCGCCGACCCCGCTCTCCAGCACCGCCCGCATGATCTCGTCGCGCGAGCTGAAGTGGTAGTAGATGCTGCCGGCCTCGATCTTCGCGGCGGCGGCGATGCGCCGGACGGTGACGTGTTCCGACCCGTGCTCCTGGTAGAGGCGCTTGGCGACCTGGATCAGGCGGGCACGGGTTCTTTCGGCTTTGGTGAGTTTGGTGTCCGTTGGTTCGACCGACTGCAACATCAAACGATGATAGTGAGCTTTCCGGGATAAAGCATGTCCATGCTGAGGATCGAGCGCTTCGACCTGATCTTGAACGGCTCGACGCTGCAATCGATGCGGTAGACATGCTTGCCGTAGTACGTGTCCACGACGCCGCGCTTTGCGCGGTACGTGACGAAGTTGCAGCTCACATCCGCGACGCCGTCCTTGAGTGCTGTGATGCGCACGTTGCTCACCATGTGGCGCTGGCGCGAGCGTGGGAACTCCGAATGCGCCTCCTTCTTGGTCAACCGCACGACGCGCTCGCGCAGGCGCGCGTAGTCGTCGGCGATGTAGAACAGCGACGACGCCGGATCGCTCTCGTCACTCTCGCCGGTCGGCGGGATTTCGTAGGTCGCGCCCTCCGCAAACAGCGCGAACCATTCCTGAATCTTCCAGTCGTCGAGCAGATCGGCCTCGAGATACAAGAAGTCCTCGATGCGGCCGCGCAGGCCCGAGGCGTCGCTCGCCGTCACCGGCGACAGGCTGACGTCGCCGTTCATGACGCGCCTCCCATGCGCGCCTGCCACTGGCGCCAGAAGCACCGCATCTGCTCCTCGTCGTCGTTCATGGGAGGGCCCTTGCGCGGCAGACCCTTGGAGATGTCGTTCCAGCCGACTTCCCGCACGTTCTTGTAGCCGCGCTGGCAGTTCTCCAGAGCCTCCTGGTCGTCCGGCGTGGCGAAGCCACCCGGCCCCAGGAACTCCAGGAAGTTGAACAGCCGCAGCTTGCGCAGGTCGCGATCTTCATCCCGCGCACCGAGGGCCCAGGCGTTGACGGTCATCTTGTCCGGCCTGTCCGGCATGAAGGTGCGGACGGTGATCGCCATGATGTCGTTGATCACGAGGTTGGGGAAAATCAGCATGTTGCGGCTGAACTCGGCGATGCGCGTGCCGCGCTGCTCTCCGAAGCGCTCGATCAGATTTTTGCGCAGCGCCTCGAGATGCGCTCGCTTGTCCTCGCCCATCGACGGCACCCAGCGCGCCACGGGACGGCCCCACGGCGAGGGATATTCGATCACGGCGTGCCCGTTGCCGAGGTCGTGCATGCCGCTCGCGGTGAAGTTCGAGTTGCCCTCGTCCGTGCGCAGGCTGCCGACCGACTTCAGGTAGTCGAAGTAGGTGCTGTGCACCGGGAAGCCGTGGAACGCATCGATGCTGTTCTCAGCCAGCAGCTTCCAGTTGGCGTTGATGACGTACTGCTGCCCTGAGCCGACGATCTCCATGCCGGCCTCGGAATGATCGGCCACCAGGTCGATATATTCCTTGGCGCCGGCGAGATAGTCGGCGAGCGACACGGCGTTCTTGTCGAAATTGACGAACCAGAAGTCGCGATAATTCTCCAGGCGCGGCACCTGGCCAAGATCGGCGCAGCCCGAATAATGTTCCGTGCCATAGTTGCCTTCGCCGAACCGTGACGCGAAGCGGCCGGTCCCATCGAACGTCCAGCCGTGATAAAAACAGCGGAAGGCTCGCGAGTTCCCTTTCTTCTCGCGCACGACCATCGCGCCGCGATGCGGGCAGGTGTTCAGGAAGGCGTGCACGACGCCCTTGTGGTCGCGATTGAAGATCAGTTCGCGGCCGGCGACCGCGCGGGTGACGAAGTCGCAGTTGTTCGGGATTTCCGACCCGTGCCCGAGATAGATCCAGCAGCGATCGAAGATGGCGCGGCGCTCGGCCTCGAGGATCGCCTCGTCGGTGAAGGTACGGCGCGAGACCCGGAACAGGTGCCGCTCGCGATCCTGGATCACGAGATCGGACCATGGCGCGGCCGTCGACGGATGCGACACGTGAGTATCCACGACACCCCTCCTATTTATCTAACACTTGTTAGAAACATACGTGTCGTGCAGGTGCCGGTCAAATGACTGGTCCGGCCGGCCGGGAGGGCCAAGACGCCGCCATGGCCACAAAGCGCCAGCCGCTGAAGGAGGCGTTCGGCCCGCCAGTCGCCGATGAGCGAAGGTGGCCCCGTCATGGCCACGCCGGGCGAGAAGTTTCCGCAGCTCGGATCACCGACCGGGAAGATAAGGTGACCGCCGCGGCGACGCGATGGTCGTGGCGCACTATGCGCGCGGTACTGCCCGCGGCGCGTAGTAGGCGTCCATCGAGGCGCGCAGCGCCCGCGCCAGAGCCATCTGGTTCTGGCGGACGGTGAGCAGCTTCTCGTCGCGCGGGTTGCTGAGGTAGCCGAGCTCGACCAGGGCGGCCGGGATGTCCGGCGAGGTCAGGACGGCAAAGCCCGCCTCACGGTGGGTGCGCGGCAGCAGCAGGATGCCCGAGCGGCCGAAGGTGCCGACGATGGTGTTGGCGAACTTGCAGGAGTCGTTGACCGTGCCGCGCTGGGACATCGCGATCAGGGCGCGCGCCACCGTGCTCGAGGGCGCGACCGTCGGGTCGCTCTGGTTCTCGCGCTGCGCCAGCGCCGCCGCTTCGCGGTCGGTCGCATCTTCAGACAATGTATAGACCGAGGCGCCGCGCACATCCCGGTCGGGGTGCGAATCGGCGTGGATCGACAGGAACAGGTCGGCCTTGGCCTCGGTCGCGCGCGCTACCCGCTCGCGCAGGGGAACGTAGGTATCGGAGGTGCGGGTCAGCATTACCCGGTAGCGTCCGCCGGCCCGGAGTTCGCGGGCGAGATCGCTGGCGACGGTGAAGACCACGCCCTTTTCCCGAGTGCCGCGGGTGCCCAATGCGCCCGGGTCGTGACCGCCATGCCCGGGGTCGAGCGCGATCAGCTTGGGCTTGGGAATCGGCTTGCGAACAGGGGCTGCCCATACACTTGGCGCTGCCAAGATCAAGGGTGCGCTGAAGAGGGAGCGACGATTCATTTCTCTCTTTATAGCATTTTCAATAACTTACGGCAATTTCTTCATTTTCAATCTTTTGATTTGTCGGCCCCGAGCGAACACCGTATGTTGCGCGTGCGAGCAGTCGCCCGCAGCAGGCAGCGCCCTTTTAGGGTCAGCGCTTCGCCGGGCGGCTCATCAGGAACCTCGAGGTCGGAAGGACCGGATCCCCGGTTCGACGGCGCGATGCTTCCCCGTCTTGGCCCTCCCAGTTTGTTTTCCGGGTTGGCCGTTCGGCGGGTCGAAACGCACCGTCCCCCTCGCGCCAAAGAGGCGGCAAGGTCCGCCGGTTGCTCGCGCCGGAACGGGTGCCCAACGTCTCGAGGAGCGCGCCGATGGCACGCCGCATGCTGATCGATGCCAGCCACCCCGAAGAGACCCGGGTGGTCGTTGTCGATGGAACGAAGCTCACAGAATTCGATTTCGAGACCGCGTCTCGCAAGCCTCTGAAAGGCAACATCTACCTCGCCAAGGTCATCCGCATCGAGCCGTCGCTGCAGGCGGCGTTCGTCGAGTACGGCGGCAACCGCCACGGCTTCCTGGCCTTCTCGGAAATCCATCCCGACTATTTCCAGATCCCGGTTGCCGACCGCGAGCGGCTGCTGGCCGAGCAGCGGGCCCAGGCGGAAGAAGCCGACGATCGGTCGGATGAGCGCTACGAGCGTCGGGATGATCGCTACGAGCGGCGCGATGAGCGGGACGAGCGGCGCGATGAGCGGGACGAGCCCGAGTCCGAGTCTGAGCAGCCCGACCATGAGCAGCCCGACCAGCTAACGAGCGATGCCGCGCCTGACTCGGCTGCGGCGGAAGTCACGGCTGGGGAGGCCGAAGGTTCGGCGCCGCTAACTGAGGTCGCTGAAGCACCGCCTGCTGAAGAGACGGCACCCGTGGTCGATGCCGTCGGCGAGACCGAGCCGGACACCGCGGCGGAGCCCGAGGCCGCCCCGGCAGCGGCAGCGGAAGCATCGGCCGAGACCGCAGAAGCGCCGGCCGAGCCGACGATGGCCGCGGAAATGCCGGTCGACAGCCTGGCCGGCCCTGCCGAGCCGACGGTTGGCGAGACTGGGGCCGCCGAGCCGACCGTCGAGACCGTCGAAGCACCCTTGGTCGAGCCGGAGACGCTGGGCGGCGACGAGGCGGGCGAGGAGCAGGAGAAGCGCGAGCGCCGTCGGCGTCCGCCGACCCGCCAGTACAAGATCCAGGAAGTCATCAAGCGCCGGCAGATCCTGCTGGTGCAGGTCGTCAAGGAAGAGCGCGGCAACAAGGGTGCGGCGCTGACCACCTACCTGTCGCTGGCCGGCCGCTACTGCGTGCTGATGCCCAACGCCGGTCGTGGCGGCGGCATCAGCCGCAAGATCTCCAACCCGAGCGACCGCAAGCGGATGAAGGAGATTCTGGCCGAGCTCGAGGTGCCGCAGGGCATGGGCGTGATCCTGCGCACCGCCGGCCTCGAGCGCTCCAACCTCGATATAAAGCGCGACTACGAATACCTGATCCGGCTGTGGGACTCGATCCGCGAGCTCACCATGCGTTCGACCGCGCCGGCGCTGATCTACGAGGAAGGCGACCTCGTGAAGCGCAGCTTGCGCGACGTGTTCGACACCGACATCGCGCAGGTCCTGGTCGAGGGCGAAGCGGGCTACCAGGCGGCCAGCGAGTTCATGCGCCAGCTGGTGCCGCACCAGGCCGAGAAGGTGCAGCTCTACAAGGAGCAGATTCCCCTCTTCCACCGCTACCAGGTGGAAAGCCAGTTCGACGCCATGCACTCGCCGGTCGTGCAGCTTCGCTCGGGCGGCTACATCGTCATCAACCCGACCGAGGCGCTGGTCGCCATCGACGTCAATTCGGGCCGCTCCACCAAGGAGCGCAATATCGAAGAGACGGCGCTGCGCACCAACATCGAGGCCGCCGAGGAAGTTGCAAGGCAAGTGCGCCTGCGCGATCTCGCCGGCCTGATCGTGATCGACTTCATCGACATGGAGGAGCATCGCCACCAGCGCCAGGTCGAGCACAAGGTGAAGGACGCGATGCGCAACGACCGCGCGCGCATCCAGATCGGCCGCATCTCCGCCTTCGGCTTGATGGAGATGTCGCGCCAGCGCCTGCGCCCCAGCCTGCTCGAGCATTCGACCGAGATCTGCCCGCATTGCGCCGGCACCGGTCGAGTCCGCTCGATCGAATCGGCCGCGCTGCACGCGTTGCGCGCGATCGAGGAGGAAGGCGTGCGCCGCCGCTCCAGCGAGATCGTGGTCAGCGTGCCGCCCAACGTCGCGCTCTACCTGCTCAACCAGAAGCGCCAGGGGCTCTCCGAGATCGAGCAGCGCTACGCCTTCCACGTCA
>DASXQC010000311.1:0-3429 GCA_036493235.1 Reyranella sp. | reverse complement strand
CGCCGACGAGCCGGTCTCGGCGCTCGACGTCTCGGTGCAGGCCCAGATCATCAACCTGCTGCTCGAGCTGCAGGACCGGCTCGGCCTGTCGATGCTGTTCGTCGCGCACGATCTCGGCGTCGTCCGCCATGTCAGCGATCGCGTCGCCGTGATGTATGTCGGCCGCATCGTCGAAGTGGCGCCGACCGTCGCGCTCTACAGCCGCCCGCGCCATCCCTACACCGAGGCGCTGCTCGCCGCCGTCCCGAAGGCCGATCCGCTGCTGCGCGACCAGGCGACAGCGCCGTCGGGCGAGGTCGCCGATCCGGCCAATCCACCGCCGGGCTGCGCCTTCCATCCGCGCTGCCCGCATGCCGTCGAGCGCTGCCGCATCGAGGTGCCCGCCCTGCGCGAGGTCGCCCCCGGCACTGAGAGCGCCTGCCATCGCGCCGAGGAGCTCACGCTCCAAGGCGTCGCCGAATGAATAAAAGAGTAGGAGGGAACATGCGCCCGATTTTCGCCGCCGCCCTGGCGGCCCTGCTGATGGCCGGCAGCGCCGCCGCACAGGCGCCGGCCGATCTCTCGCAGTCCGGCCTGGTCGGCGAGCTCGAGGATCCGACGATCGTCACCGACACCGCACAATGGCCGAAGAAATTCCAGGAGGCTCCGGCGCTCGCCGAGCTGGTCAAGAGCGGCAAACTGCCGGCCGTGTCCGAGCGCCTGCCGAGCGAGCCGATGGTGCTGAAGCCGTTGCGCAGCGTCGGCACATACGGCGGCACCTGGCGGCGCGGCTTCCTCGGACCGGGCGACAGCGAGAACGGCAACCGCATCCGCTCGGGCGACAAGCTGCTGTTCTGGGACGTCACCGGCACCAGGATCGCGCCCGGCGTCGCCAAGGGCTACGAGCAGTCGGCCGACGGCAAGCGCACGACGATCTTCCTGCGCAAAGGCATGAAGTGGTCCGACGGTGCGCCCTTCACCGCCGACGACTTCGTGTTCTGGTACGAGGACATGTATCAGAACAAGGACCTGATCAAATCGCCGGCGCCCGAGTTCTCGCCGAAGGGCAAGCCCGGCCGCCTGATCAAGGTCGACGAGACCACCGTCGCCTTCGAGTTCGACGAGCCGCACTTCCTGTTCCCCAGCCAGCTCGCCGGCGACACGCAGGTCGGCGGCGGCCAGTCGCGCCTGCAGTCGGACGAGCGCGAGCTCGGCCTCTACGCGCCGGCGCACTACCTCAAGAAGTTCCTACCCAAGTACAGCTCGGTCGAGCAGGCGAACGCACAGGCCAAGGCCGCGGGCTACGACAACTGGGTGCAGTACTTCAAGATCAAGTCCGACTGGCGCCTCAATCCCGACGTGCCGACGCTGTCGGCCTGGAAGATGGTTCAGCCGATCAACGGCCAGATCTGGCTGCTCGAGCGCAATCCCTTCTATTGGGTGGTCGACACGGCGGGCAACCAGCTGCCCTACATCGACAAGGTGCAGCTGACGCTCGCCGAGAATCCCGAGGTCATCAACCTGCGCGCGATCGCCGGCGAGTACGACTACATGGAGCGCTTCATCGACCTCGCCAAGCTGCCGGTGTTCCTCGAGAACGCCGAGCGCGGCAAGTACAAGGTCCATCTCGATCCCGGCTTCAACGGCGCCGACTCGGAGCTCAAGTTCAACTTCGCCTACAAGCTCGATCCCGAGATCCAGAAGTGGTTCGCCAACGTCGACTTCCGCCGCGCCTTGGCGCTCGGCATCGATCGCGAGCAGATCAACCAGGCTTTCTATCTCGGTCTTGCGATCAACGGCACGCCCATCCCTGCCGATGTGATCCCGCAAAGCCCCGGCAAGGAATGGCGGAACAAATGGGCGACGCTCGACGTCAAGAAGGCCAACGCCATGCTGGACGCGATCGGCCTCAGCAAGAAGGACGCCGAAGGCTATCGCCTGCGCACCGACAACGGCCAGCGCCTGCGCCTGCAGATCGACGTGGCACAGACGCTGACGCCGAGCTGGCCGCAGCAGGCCGAGATGATCATCCAGCAATGGAAGGCGATCGGCATCGCCGCCGACATGCGGTTGTTCGAACGCAGCCTGTTCTACACGCGCGTGCGCAACGACCAGAACCAGATCGTGCTGTTCTCCAACAACGGCTCGGAGAGCCTGTATCTCTACACCGTGCCGGTGCTGCCGATGGATCCGCAGTCGAGCTTCGGCGGCGCCGCCATCGCGCAGTGGTACACGACCAACGGCGCCTCGGGCACCGCGCCGACCGATCCGGCGCTGCTCAAGGGCTTCGAGCTGCTGCGCAATGCCGTCGGCCAGAACGAGGAGCAGCGCACCGAAACCGCCAAGGAGCTGTGGAAGATGCTGGTCGACCAGGTCTGGTCGATCGGTCTGGTCGGCCAGTCGCCGGCCTACATGGGCACGCGCGTGGTCAACCTGAAGCTCGAGAACGTGCCGGCCCGCACCTGCACCTCGCAGCACTGCCGCACGCCGTGGAGCGGCCATCCGGAGCAGTGGTACTACAAGCCATGAGTGACCTGAGGCTGGTCCTGCCCGGCGAGGCCCGCATCAACGAAGGGCCCGTCTGGTCGGCCGAGGAGCGGGCGCTCTACTGGACCGAGATCCACGGCTTCCGCCTGCATCGCCTCGACACCGTCACCGGGCAGGTCCGCACCTGGCCGATGAAGGAGAAGGTCGCGAGCTTCGCGCTGTGCGAGGGCGGCGGGCTGGTCGTCGGGCTGCATGGCGGCTTCGCCCTAATCGACCCCGAGACCGACAGCCTGATTCGCCTCGCCCAGCCATTCGGCCCCGCGCTCGAGGTCCATCTCAACGACGGCCGCTGCGATCGTTCCGGCCGCCACTTCTGGTCAGGCACGCTGCACGAGCCGCGGACAAAGAAGAACGGTGCGCTGTTCCGCCTCTCCCGCGACGGTACGGCGACGCAGATGGCGGACGGCGTCATTGCGTCCAACGGCATCGCCTTCTCGCCCGACAATCGCGTGCTCTATTACGCCGACAGCCGCGGCCCCGTGGTCTGGGCGTTCGATCACGACGAGACCACGGGCACGATCGCCAATCGACGCCTCTTCGCCACCGTCCCGGCCGGCGAGGGCATGCCCGATGGCGCGGCCGTCGATGCCGAAGGCTGCTACTGGAGCGCCCGCTTCCTGGGCCGGCGCATCGTGCGCTACCGTCCCGACGGCAGCGTCGACCGCATGATCCCGATGCCAGTCACCAACGCCACGATGATGGCGTTCGGCGGGCCCGACTATCGCACGCTCTACATCACCACCGGCCGTGGCGCGCTCGATCCGGCCGCGCTGGCGCAGGAGCCGTGGGCTGGCGGCATCCTCGCCATGACCGTCGATGTCCCCGGCCTGCCCGAACCGCGCTTCCAACCCGATCCCGGCCTGTGGCAACGCCCGCGCGAACGGGCGTCCTCCTGAGCTAGGT
>DASXQC010000310.1:0-3827 GCA_036493235.1 Reyranella sp. | reverse complement strand
GTGCGCGACATGTTCGAGCAGGCGAAGAAGCACTCGCCGTGCATCGTGTTCATCGACGAGATCGACGCGGTCGGCCGCCAGCGCGGCGCGGGCCTCGGCGGCGGCAACGACGAGCGCGAGCAGACGCTGAACCAGCTGCTGGTCGAGATGGACGGCTTCGAGGCGACGATGGGCGTGATCGTCATCGCCGCCACCAACCGCCCCGACGTGCTCGACCCGGCGCTGATGCGCCCGGGCCGCTTCGACCGCCAGGTGGTGGTGCCGCTGCCGGACATCCGCGGCCGCACCGAGATTCTCAAGGTGCACATGCGCAAGGTGCCGCTCGCGCCCGACGTGGTGCCCGACATCATCGCGCGCGGCACCCCCGGTTTTTCGGGGGCCGACCTCGCGAACATCGTCAACGAAGCGGCACTGTTCGCCGCGCGCGGCAACAAGCGCCTGGTCGACATGGAAGACTTCGAGCGCGCCAAGGACAAGATCCTGATGGGCGCCGAGCGCCGGTCGATGGTGATGTCCGAGGAGGAGCGCAAGACCACCGCGTACCACGAGTCCGGCCACGCGGTCGTCGGCCGCCTGCTGCCCAAGGCCGATCCGATCCACAAGGTGACCATCATCCCGCGCGGCCGCGCCCTCGGCGTGACGTTCTTCCTGCCCGAGAAAGACCGCTACGGCCTCGATCGCGACCAGATGCTGGCGCAGATCGCCGTGTCGTTCGGCGGCCGCGTCGCCGAGGAGCTGTTCCTCAACCAGAAGACCACCGGCGCACGCCAGGACTTCGAGAGCGCGACCAGCATCGCGCGCGACATGGTCACGCGCTACGGCATGTCCGACGAGCTCGGGCCGATGGTGTACGGCGAGAACGACGGCGAGGTGTTCCTCGGCCGCTCGGTGACCACGCACAAGAGCGTGTCGGAGGCGACGATGCAGAAGGTCGACGCCGAGATCCGCCGCATCATCGACGAGCAGTACTTGAACGCGCGCAAGCTGATCGAGGCCAACCGCGAGAAGGTCGAGATCATGGCCAAGGCGCTGCTCGAGTGGGAGACGCTCGACGCCGAGCAGGTGAACGACATCATGCAGGGCCGCCCGCCGCGCCCGCCGAAGCCCAGCGCCGGCACCTCGACGCCGTCGACGCCCCCGGGCGGAGAGCAAGGAGTAGTGGCACCGCATCCTGCGGCGTAGCGTGGACGCCGCATCGCGCGGCGCAGCGGGTTTCCTGGTCGCAGGCCGGTTCCGGCTCGACCTGGCGAAGCCTCTGCTGATGGGCGTGGTGAACGTCACGCCCGACTCCTTTTCCGACGGCGGCAAGTTTCTCGACCCGAAGGCCGCGCTCGCGCACGCGCTTCGGCTCGCCGAGGAGGGCGCCGATATTCTGGATATCGGCGGCGAATCCTCACGGCCGGGTGCCCTCCCTGTTTCGGTGTCGCAGGAGATGGACCGGATCCTTCCGGTCCTCGAAGGCTTGAAAGGCATCGAAAAAGCCCTGTCCGTCGACACTAGGCGTCCGGAGGTAATGCAGGCGGCCCTCAGGGCCGGCGCATCGATGATCAACGACATCGAGGCTCTGCAGGCACCGGGCGCCATCGAAGCCGTGGCGAAAAGCCAATGCGCCGTCTGCCTCATGCACATGAAGGGGGAGCCGGCGACGATGCAAAAGGACCCGCACTACGATGACGTGGTCGCCGAAGTGGCTTCGTTTCTAAGAAATAGAATTGAAAAGGCCGTGCAGGCGGGCATCGCGCGGGAGCGCATCGTGATCGACCCCGGCTTCGGCTTCGGCAAGACCGCGGCGCACAACTTCGAGCTGCTGCGCCGCCTGGAAGAATTCGCGGGCCTGGGTGTTCCCATCCTCGCCGGCTGGTCCCGCAAGTCGACCCTCGGCAAGCTGACCGGCCGGCCGGCGGACGAGCGCCTGGCGGCGAGCCTAGCCGCCGCTTTGCTCGCTTTGCAGGGCGGCGCGACAATACTGCGGGTACACGACGTCAGGGAAACGCGGGACATGATAGCGGTCTGGAGCGCATTCAAGAATGAGTCGTAAGCATTTCGGCACGGACGGCGTAAGAGGGACCGTCGGACAGACTCCGATGACGCCCGACTTCGTCCTGCGCCTGGGCTACGCGGCCGGCAAGGTGCTGGCCGGCGGCATGCGCGACGCGAGCAAGCATCCGTCGGTCCTCATCGGCAAGGACACGCGCATCTCCGGCTACATGGTGGAGGCGGCGCTCGAGGCGGGCTTCTCGGCCGCCGGCGTCGACGTGTACCTGTGCGGTCCGCTACCGACGCCCGGCGTTGCCTACCTCACGCGCGCGCTGCGCCTCTCCGCGGGGGTGGTGATCAGCGCCTCGCACAACCCTTACGCCGACAACGGCATCAAGTTCTTCTCCGGCGACGGCTTCAAGCTGCCCGACGCCACCGAGTCGGCGATCGAGCTGCAGATGGAGCAGCCGATGGGCTGCAACGAATCTTCGAAGCTCGGCCGCGCGCGGCGCATCGACGACGCCGGCGGCCGCTACATCGAGTTCTGCAAGTCGACGTTCCCGAACGAGCTCGACCTGAAGGGCATGCGCATCGTCGTCGACTGCGTGCACGGCGCCGCCTACAACATCGCCCCGCACGTATTCCACGAGCTCGGCGCCGAGGTTGTCTCGCTCGGCGTCAAGCCCGACGGCTTCAACATCAATGAGAAGAACGATCTTGCTTCGCAGGTAAGAAATCAAAAAGCGGATCTGGGCATCTCCTTCGACGGCGACGCCGACCGCGTGCTGATGGTCGACGGCGCCGGGCGCAGCTACGACGGCGACCAGCTGCTGTACGCCGTCGCGCGGCACCGCGCGGCCCGGCAGAAAGTGGCTGGCGTGGCCGGCACGCTGATGACCAACTTCGCTTTCGAGAAAGCCATGGCGCGGCTCGGCATTCCCTTTGCGCGCGCCAAGGTCGGCGATCGCTACGTCCTCGAGCTGCTGCGCGAGAAGGGCTGGCTGCTCGGCGGCGAGAACTCCGGCCACCTGATCTGCCTCGACAAGCACACCACCGGCGACGGCATCGTCTCGGCGCTGCAGGCGCTCGACGCCATGCGCTCCTCCGGCCGCTCGCTCGCCGAGCTCACCGCCGACCTCGTCATGTACCCGCAGGTCCTGCTGAACGTGGAAGTGCCGCGCGGGTTTGCCTGGGAAAAACATAAATTAATAAATGAAGCAAAAACCCACGCCGAACAATCGCTGAACGGCAAGGGCAGGGTGCTGCTGCGTCCGTCCGGCACCGAGCCGGTGCTGCGCGTGATGGTCGAGGGCGAGCCGCGCGAGACGATCGAGTCGGCGGCGAACTCCATCGCCAGCGCCGTGCGCAAGGCGGCCGGTTAACACGGCAAGGCACGGTCCGTGAGGATACGTCGCGGCCTCGAGTTCTTTTGCTTGGCGATGGCGGCCATCGCGCAAGCGGTCGATGCCGCCCCGCTGCTCGACGAGCAGCTGATTGGTCGCTGGTGTTCGAAGCAGGTGACGATGCACCGGGTCGACGGTACGGCGACCTCCACGAAATCCAACGCCTCGCAATACATGATCCAGACCTTCACGAAGGATCGCGTGGTGGTGGAATGGGCTCGTCCGCCCCAATCCGCGCGCTGGACGCAGAGCTACGCAATCGTTGCGGCGGGACAACTATCGATGAAGATGCTCGAGCACTCGTCACTGCCGTCCCTGGTGGGCAGCAAGTCGGCCTACCGCTATCAAGTTCAGGGGAATGCCTTGAGGCTGACGAATCAGCCGCAGGAGAAGCAGGAGCCCAGCGTCGAGTCGAACTGGATCCGATGTGAGGAAGCTCGCCCGACC
>DASXQC010000309.1:0-2987 GCA_036493235.1 Reyranella sp. | reverse complement strand
GACCAGCATGTCGAGCGCACGCTGGGTCATGCCGCAGCACCAGGCGCCCATCTGCAGGCGGCGCACCGTCAGCCGGAGCTGCATGGGCGCGAAGCCCGCGCCGATGCGGCCCAGCACCTGGCTCTCGTGCACCTTGCAGTCCTCGAACACGACCTCGTAGGTGCGCGCGCCGGCCAGCATCGGGATGGCCCGCGCCACCACCAGGCCGGGCGTGCCCTTGTCGACCAGGAAGGCCGTGATGCCGCCGCGCGAGCCCTTCTCCGGATCGGTCACCGCCATGACGATGGTGAAGTCGGCCTTGGCGATGCGGCTGATCCAGATCTTGCGGCCGTTGATCACCCACTGGTCGCCCTGCTTCACCGCTCGGGTCTTCATGCCCGCGGGGTCGCCGCCCGCGCCGGGCTCGGAGATGGCGATCGCCGAGGTCGTCTCGCCGGCGGCATAGGGTTCGAGGTACTTCTTGCGTTGCTCGGGCGTGACCGTCGCCAGCATCATGTGCAGGTTCGGCGAATCCGGCGGGAAGGTGAAGGGCACGCAAGTGTAGCCCAGCTCCTCGTTGACGCCGACCAGCGCCACTGCCGGCAGGTTGGCGCCGCCTGCCTCCTCCGGCACGTCGAGCGCCCACAGGCCGAGATCCTTGCACTGCTTGAAGAGCTTCTGGTTCTCCTCGTCGGAGAGCGCCGCCGGCTGGCCGGACGCGAAGCGCTCGAGGATGCCCTTCTCCAGTGGCATCAGCTCGTTGCGCACAAACTTCTTCACGAGGTCGCGCAACATCGTCTGCTCTTCGGTCACCTTGAACATGCCGTCCATCGCGTCCTCCTATTTCCCGATGCCCTTGTTCACGAATTCCAGCGTATAGGCCTGCCGAACGTCCAGCCCCTTCGACAGCACGTCGACATCGACCATCGATTCGTAAAATCCCTGCCAGCGCTCGGCGTTCATGGCGCCGATGCCGCCGGCGAGCGCATCGCCCGAGTGGACGATGCCACGGGCGTTCAGCTCCTTGATCGCATGATGGATGCGGTCGTCCGTCTGCTCGGGATTGTCCCGCTTGATCAGCGCGTTGGCCGCGTCGGTCGCCGGACCGCCCTTGAGATACTGCGCCCAGCCCTCGAGCGTGGCGTCGACGAAGCGCTGAATCAGCTCTTTCTTGTCGCTCGCCAGCTTCTTCGAAATGGCGATCGTCGTCTGGTAGGCGCTGAAGCCGGCATCGGCGATCAGCAGCACCTCCGGCTCCTTCCCGAGCGCCTTGGCGATCGAATAGGCCTCGGACGTGACGAAGCCCTGCTGGATCGCCTGCGGATCGGCGAGAAACGGCGCCATGTTGAAGTTGTAGGGCCGCAGCTGCGCGTCGGAGAGGCCGTACTTCTTGCGGAGATAGGGCCAGAAGGTCGAGCGGCTGCCGTTGGAGATCAGCAATGGTCGGCCCCGCATCTTCTCGAAGCTGTCGAAGCCCGTACCCGGGTGCGCGATCATCACCTGCGGATCCTTCTGGAAGATCGACGCAATGGTGAAGAACGGCGCCTGCTCGCGGACGAAGGTGAACTGCTCGAAGCTGTTCGACATGACCATGTCGACGCGGCCGGCCAGCAGCAGCTGGGCGATGTTGAGGCTGGGGCCGCCCGGCCACAGGTCCAACTCGATGCCCCGCGCGCGGTAGAGACCGGCGGCGATCGCCTGGTAGTAGCCGCCATGCTCGGCCTGCGCGCGCCAGTCGGTGTTGAATGAAAGCTTGTCGAGCGTCTGCGTCCGCGCGGGCCGCGCCAGCGGCAGCAGAACGGGTCCGGCGAGCAGGCCGAGCGCGACTCGGCGGTTCAGGCGGAAGGTGGTCATTGGTCGAGACTCGAACGGCGGTAGTCGAGGTTCAAGGCGACGATTTCGCGGATCGCGATATTCGACTGGCCGAGGCTGCCGATCGACGGCAGCCAGTTGTCCCACGGCAGGCGGACCGCCGGAACCACCTGGTAGTCGGTCGGGAACGCGCCGACAGCGAGGCCGGCCCGCGCCGCCAGCTGCAGGGCGCGCGGCATGTGATAGGCCGAGGTCACCAGCGCGACCCGGCCCTTGCCGACGATCGCCCGGACGTTGCGGATGTTCTCGATGGTGTTCAGCGCCTTGCCTTCGTCGGTGATGGCGTCGGCCGGCACGCCGAGATCGGTCAGGAACGCGCGCATGGCGTCCGCCTCGGTGGTCGGCGGCCCGCCATGCTGGGCGAGGAACGATCCGCCGCTGACGATGATGCGCGGCGCCAGCCCGAGCTTCCACAGCCGGGCGGCGTGCCAGATGCGGTCGGCGCCGTCGTTGAGATGTGGGTACGGCAGCTCCGGCGGATGTGCCGCCCCGATGCCGCCGCCCAGCACGACGATGGCATCGTAGCAGCATGCCGGCGCTGCCGCCTCGGCCGCACGCGACTGCATTTCGAGGGAATTCATCAGGGCGTCGCTGATTGGCGGGAAGGACAGGATCACCACATGCGCGATGGCGAGCCCCATGACCAGCAGCGCAAGCCGCCTCAGCCTGAATGCCGCGAGCACCAGCGCCAGCAGCGCGCCGACCGCCAGCGACGCGGGTGGCGTCAGCAGGCCGGCGGCGATCTTGAGAACGGCAAAGGTATCCATGCGAAGAGGCGTTGTCCGGCTATACTAGGCGCAGTGCGTTGGAGCAAAGAGTTCCCGATGATTTCCAATAGTCTTCCGGTCGATGCCGCCCTGCGGACAAGAGCCCGGCGGGTGATCCCCGGCGGCATGTACGGCCATCTCAATGTGGCGCGGCTGCCCGAGGGCTACCCGCAGTTCTTCGCCCGCGCCGAGGGCGCCACGCTGTGGGACGTCGACGGCAACAGCTACGTCGACTTCATGTGCGCCTACGGCCCGATGGTGCTGGGCTACGGCAACCGCGAGGTCGAGGCCGCCGCCGAGGCGCAGCGGCACCTGGGCGACGTGATGACCGGCCCGTCCGAGCGGCTGGTCGAGCTGGCCGAGAAGCTG
>DASXQC010000308.1:0-1512 GCA_036493235.1 Reyranella sp. | reverse complement strand
CGTGGCCGTCCGCATCATGGACAAGGAGCTGGTGCTGGGCCTGCCCGAGCAGAATGTGGTGGAGCTGGTGCTGACCTTCATCCTGAGCATGCTGACCTTCGGCACCGGCCGCACCAACATCCTGTTCGGGCTGGTCCACATCGTGGTGTTCGCCGTGTTCGTGTTCATGGTATTTGTCCCCTGATTTTTTGGGCATGATCTTTTCGGAAAACCGCTTCACACTTTTCCGGATCATGCCGTTGGAGATGCCGATGCTTCCCGCCAAATCCGAGGTCCAGGTCGATACCCCCGAGGTCCGCGTCACCCAGTGGCGGCTGGCGCCGGGCAGCGCCACCGGCCATCACATCCATGAGATGGACTATGTGATCGTCCCGGTGACGACGGGCGAGATGACCATCGTGGCGCCCGGCGGCGAGCGTTCAAGGGCGCAGCTGGCGGCCGGCAAATCCTACTTCCGGAAAGCGGGCGTCGAGCACGACGTGCTTAACGAAACGGCAACCGACATCGTGTTCCTTGAGGTGGAGCTGAAGCCGTAAGCCAGCATTCAGCCAATTGCCACCTGCCTGCCGCAGTTGATCCCTCAATGCGCCTCAAAGTTTCCTCAAGACTTCCGTCGGGGAGTGTGGCCGGCATGCTGAATTATTTGAAGAAATTCACGATGGAGATCCTGCCCTCGGTGGCTGCGACCATCATCGGCGCCTGGATCGTCAATCACTACATCAATGCCAAGCCAGCCGAGGCGCCGACGGCTGCTGCCGTGTCAACCGTTTCCCCCAAGAAAGCTGCCCCGAAGCCGGCTTTGGCCGAGACGGCCGCCGTCCCGGAGGCCGGCATCAAGGCCAAGGGTATCTCCGAGCGCGCGATGATCGAGAACCGTGCGGCCGAGAGGCCGTCGGAAGTGAAGCCGGATGTCAGGCCGTCCGAAGCGGCCGACTCCAAGGCTTCTGCGGAGACCAAGCCCACCGATGCCGCCAAGCCGTCCGAAGTCGCGACTGCTCCGCACCGCCGCGATGCCGCCGACCTTGCGCGTGCGGCGATCGAGCGGCTGCGTGGTTCGAAGGATACTCCTCGCACGCAGGAAGCTCCCCGTACACAAGAAGCCGCGCGCACGCCGGCTGTTGCGCCCGCCGCGCCGCGCATCGAAGAAGCTCCGCGGACTGTCGTAGCAGCTCCGGCCCCGCAGCCGGTCGCGGCCGCGCCCGAAGCGCTGCGCCCGTTGCCGCCGCCGATCACGGTTTCGGTGCCGCCGGCCGATGCGCTGGCTGCAAGCGCTCCGCCCGCGAACCCGCCCTACACCGCCTCGGTCGATCCGAGCCGGCCGGTGCCGCCTGCGGAGATTCCGCCCCAGCCGCCGCGTCCGCCGATCGATCTCAGGGCCGATGCCGAAAAGCTCGAGAACCGCACGACCAATATGGCGCAGGACATGCTGGCGAAGACCAGAAACATGTTCCACGCGCTGCTGCCGAACAGCGATCGGCAGAGCAGCAGCGCCAGCCAGTTTACCGACTAGCT
>DASXQC010000307.1:0-10596 GCA_036493235.1 Reyranella sp. | reverse complement strand
GTCGGCGCTCGCGACATGCACGCTGTCGAGCCCGGCTTCACGCAGGGTCGCCAGCACGTGGTCGAGCATCTGCCGGGCGAGCGCGTGGCGGCCGGCCGCGTCGAGCACGCCGGACAGGCGCGTCTTGGCGAGCTCCATGGTCTTCATCGGGACGACGGCCGTCAGCATGCGGTCAGGAGTTTTGCCCGGAGACCGCGAGTTCGTCCACGAATTCGAGGACCTGGGTGGCAAGGCGTCGCTTGTCGTCATCGTTTCGCATCATGGTGTCGGCAACCCGCACCTTCATCCCCAGCGCTTCGATCTCGCGCGCGAGGCCCGCGTCCTGGGCATCGAGCACGAAACCGTCGACCCAGTCTTTGTAATAGCGCGCGACGCCCAGCGCGGAGACGTCGTGGCCGAGCTCGGCCAGCATCTTCGCGGCGGGCCCCTTGATCGCTTGTCCGCCGACGATCGGCGTCACGGCCACGCGCGGGGACTTTGCCTTGTCGAGCGCGGCCCGCACGCCCGGCACCGCGAGGATCGGCGCCACGCTGACGAAGGGATTGGACGGGCAGACGACGATGCCGCGCAGGCCGTCGAGGGTTGTCAGCGCCCGATGCGGCTTGGCTTTGTCGGCGCCGGCGAAGCGCACGGATTTCACCACCGGCTCGCAGCGCAGCCGCACGAACCAGTCCTGGAAGGCGAGTTCGCCCCGGTCGGCGGTCGTCACCATGGTGCGAACCGGATCGTCGGACATCGGCACCATCGCGGGCTTCACGCCGAGCCGGCCGCCGAGATCGCGCATGACCGACGTGAGGGTCTCGCCGGCACGCAGGCGGCGCGTGCGCTCGATGTGTGTCGCGAGATCCTTGTCGCCGAGGCGGAACCACGTCTCGCCGCCGATCTGGCCGAGCGCCTCCATCACCGTCCAGGTCTCGTCGCGGCGGCCCCAGCCGGTCTCGGGATTGGCGACACCGCCCAGCGTGTACATCACCGTATCGAGGTCGGGGCAGATCGAGAGGCCGAGATGCTCGAAGTCGTCGGCGGTATTGACTGCGACGGTGAGCTCGGCCGGCGACAACGTATGCGCCAGCCCCAACGCCAGCTTGGCCCCGCCGACACCGCCAGCGAGCGCGAGAACTTTTCCGGACATGGGTCGAGCTTAGCGCAAGCCGAGGTGTTTGCGGAAAAGCACTCGCTTGGCGAGGAGCGCCTCGCGCAACGACGCCTCGGGTGCGACGGCGCGCCGCGATCCCGTCGCGGCGATCAGCGGACCGCCGACACCCTGCCGTGCCAGTCGAGCCGCGCCGAGCGCCGGACCGCTCTGCGCGTCGGCCTGTACCTCGAGGGGGCAGCCGAGCGCCGATGCAATGAGCCGCGCCCACAGGTCGCTGCGCGCGCCGCCACCGGTCAAGGTGATGGCACCGATCACCGCACCGCTGTCGAGCAGCGCGTCATGGCAATCGGTCAGCGCCAGGGCGACGCCTTCAAGCACCGATTGGACGAGCGCCGCGGGACCGGTGGTGTGGGTGAGGCCGGAGAAGGCGGCGGCAAGGCCGGGATCGTCGTGCGGCGTGCGCTCGCCCGAGAGATAGGGCGTGAAGACCGGCGTCTCGGCGGGGGTGAGCCGCGCGGCCTCGACTTCGGCCATCAGCGCGTCGATGTCGGTGCGCAGCAGCGCCGCGACCCAAGCCAGCGCCGCGCCCGCACTCAGTACGACGGCGTTCTGGCAGAAAAGATCCCGTACGGCATGACGATGCGTGTGCATGCCGCCGCTCATCGCCGGCACAAAGCGATTGTTGGCGAGGAAATAGACGCCCGAAGTACCGAGCCCGATATAGGCGTCGCCCGCCATCACGGCGCCAACTCCGACGCCGGCGCACATATTGTCTCCGGCACCCCCAACAATCGGTGTCGCGGCCGGCAGGTGCCAACGCTCGGCCAACTCGCGGCGCAGCGTGCCGGCAATCTCGGCGCTTTCAATCAGCTGCGGCAGCTTCGATCGGTCGAGGCTGCAGGCGGCGACGAGCGCCTCGTGCCAGTCGCCGGCACGCGTATCCATCAGCAAGGTCGCCGAGGAATCGGCGCGGTCGCTCGCCGCCTCGCCGCTGAGCCGCAGGCGGACATAGTCCTTGGTCAGCAGCACGCGCCGCGTTTGGGCGAGCGCCTGCGGTTCGTGATGGGCGAGCCACAGCAGCTTGGGCGCCGAGAAGCCGGGCATCGCACGGCAGCCAACCGTGTCGGCGAAAGCGGGAAGCGCCGTTCGAGCGCGGCGCACTCGGCCGAAGCGCGGCCGTCGTTCCAGAGCAGGGCCGGGCGGATCGGCCGGTCGGCGGCGTCGAGCAGTGCCACGCCCAGCATCTGGCCGCTGAGGCCGATCGCCTGCACGGCGGCCATGGCGCGCGGCGCCTCTGCGGCCAGCGCATCGAGGGCGGTGGTGACGGCCTGCCACCACTCCTCGGGATCCTGCTCGGCCCACAAGGGCTGCGGCCGCGATACGGCCAGTGGCGCGGCCGCCTGCGCCACGACGCGGTCGTGCTCGTCGACCACCACCGCCTTGACGCCGGAGGTGCCGATGTCGAGGCCGAGGAACATCAGCCGGCGCCGCGCACGATGCCGAGGGCGGCGCGCGCCGTGGCCTCGTCGGCGATCAGCACGTTGCACAGCCTGCCGCGCAGCACGCTCGCCAGCATCGCGGTCTTGTTCAGCCCGCCCGACGCCACGATCACCGTGTCGACCTTGCGCAGCGTGTCGATCGGTAGCGCGATCACCCGCTTGTTCACCGGATGGCGGACCGGATGACCCGCCGCGTCGAGGAACGTGCCCATGATGTCGCCGACCGCGCCGGCCGAGCGCAGCGCCTCGACGGTGACGTCGCGCGGCAGGCCGTAGCGGATCAGCAGCGAGCGGCGGCTGAGGTCGCCGACGCTCATCAGCGCGACGTCGATCGCGGCCAGCCGCTGGAAGGTCTCGCGGAATACGTCCTGCGCCAGGATGGTGTCGCGCGACTTGGGGCTGCCCGAATAGATCGGCGCGGCGAGGTAGTTGCACTGCGCGTTCACGCGGCGCGCGAATTCGCTGGCGATCTCGAAGGTGTTGAGCTCCGAGCCGTAGGTCAGCCCGCCCATCATCGAGTTGATGCTGAGCTCGGGCAGGTTGGCTGCCGCGAGATGCCGCACCGTCTCGCGCAGGGTGGTGCCCCAGCCGATGCCGAGCGCGCGCGCCCGGTTCTCGCCGAGATGGCGGGCGAGATAGTCGGCAGTGGCGCGGCCCAGCACGGTTGCGATCTGATCGGCGTCGGCGGGCGTCGGCACGATCACTGCGTCTTTCAACCCGGTCTCGGCAACCAGTTCGCGCTCGAGCGCGACGCAATCGGCCAGCCGCGCCTTCACCTGGATATTGACCAGCCCGCTCGCGCGCGCCTCGCCCAGCAGGCGGTTGGCGCGCAGCCGCGTGATGCCGAGCCTGGTGGCGATATCGGCCTGCGTCAGGCCTTCCATGAAATACAGCCACGCCACGCGCACACGGAGCTGCTCGTCATCTTCGGACATGGCGCGTGTCATAAGGCTGAAAACATTTGTATCCTATTCTATACAAATGTTCACAGGATTGGTAAGGCAGGGCGATGAACGGGCTCGACACCGAGCTGAGCCGCGCCCTGGCGGCCGCCTCGACCACCCACGACGTGACGATCGCGCCGGGCAGCCTCGGCCTGCTGCCGGCAGTGCTGCGGCGCACGGCGCGCGCGGCCCGCTATGTCGTGGTGGCCGACGGCAACACCTGGGAGGCCGCCGGACGCGCGGCCAGCCGGGCGATCGAATCGGCAGGTCTCGTCTTGGCTGACCCGGTGGTGCTGAGCGAGGCGCCGCGGGTCAAGGCGACGGCGGAAACCGCGCGCCGCCTTGCCGAGCGCATTGGCGCGGCGAGCGCGCTGCCAGTCGCGGTCGGTTCGGGCGTGATCAACGACCTCGTGAAGTACGCGGCCGAACTGGCTGGCAAACCTTATGTCTGCGTGCCAACTGCGGCCTCGATGGACGGCTACGCCGCCTCGGGCGCGGCGCTGCGCGAGGGCGGCTTCAAGCGCACGCTGGCCTGCGCGGCGCCGGTGGCTGTGGTGGCCGATCTCGACGTGATCGCCTCGGCGCCGGCGGTGATGGGCGCCTGGGGCTACGGCGACCTGGTCGGCAAGCTGGTCGCCGGCGTCGACTGGATCGTGGCCGATGCGCTGGGCGAGGAGGCGCTCGATCCCGGTCCGTTCGCCATGGTGCAGGACAATCTCTCCGCCTGGCTGCGCCATCCTGGCGGCGTGCGCGAGCGCGATCGCAATGCGCTCGACGGCCTGATGCGCGGCTTGCTGATGGCGGGGCTCGCCATGCAGGCGCACGGCAACTCGCGGCCGGCCAGCGGCAGCGACCACCAGTTCGCCCATCTCTGGGAGATGGAGGAGTTGGCGCTCGACGGCCAGCCGGTGTCGCACGGCGCCTGCGTCGGCGTCGGCTGCGTGTCGATGGTAGCGGTCTATGAATGGCTGCTGCACCAGGACCTGACCGCGATCGACCCGGCGCGCCTGGCCTCACGCGCGCCGTCCAAGGCGGTGCTGAAGGCCGAGATCTCCGATTCCTTTCCGCTTTCCTTCATGGCAGCCAATGCCGAGACGGAGACGCTCGCCAAGGCGTCGTCGGCGTTGCGCATCCAGCGGCGCTTGAGCGCCCTCAAGGAGAACTGGCGCAGCCTCAAGCGGACGCTGCATGAGCGGTTGCCGCAGGCATCGACGGTGCGGCAGTGGCTCGACACGGTCGGCGGGCCGTCCACCGCGGCGTCGCTCGGTGTGGTGCGCGAGAAGCATGCGCGCGACCACGCGCGGGCGCGGCTGATCCGGCGGCGCTTCACGGGCCTCGACGTGCTGCACGATCTCGGCTGGCTCGACCGCGCGGTGTGCGAGCTGTTCGCGCCGGGCGGCTTCTGGTTCAACGACGGGAGGAAGAAGACATGATGTTGAGACGATCGGCTGTGGCCGGCCTGCTGGCCGCGTTCTCCGCCGCGCCGGCGCTGGCGCAACAGAAGGTCGAGGTGCAGTTCTGGCACGCGCTGAGCGGCGTGCTGGGCGAGCGGGTCGACGAGATCGTCAAGCGCTTCAACGCCTCGCAGGACAAGTACACCATGGTCGCCACCTACAAGGGCAACTACGACGAGGTGATCAACGCCACCATCGCCGCCTACCGCGCCAAGAAGGCGCCGCAGATCGTGCAGATCTACGAGCGCGGCTTCATGAGCATGCTGCTGTCGAATGCGATCGTGCCGGTGCAGGACCTGCTGACCGAGAAGAAACAGAATGTCGACTTCGGCGACTTCATCAAGCCGGTGGCGAGCTACTACCAGTACAAGGGCAAGCTGATGAGTATGCCCTTCAACTCCTCGACGCCGATCCTGTTCTACAACAAGGCGCAGTTCGAGAAGGCGGGCTTCAAGGAACCGGCCGACACGTGGGAGGAGTTCGAGAAGCAGCTCTACACCATCAAGCAGAAGGGCGCAGCCGAATGCGGCTCGTCGCTCGCCGGCGACTATTTCTGGAGCCTGATGGAGAACTACAGCACGGTGAACGACCAGCCGTGGGGCACGAAGTCCAACGGCTATGACGGGCTCGACACCCAGTTCGTCTACAACAAGACCCGGCTGGTCGGGCAGGTGACGCGGCTGCAGAAGTGGGTCAACGACGGCATCATCCAGATCGCGGGCCAGGGCTTGAGCCCCGAGCAGCTCTTCACCTCGGGCAAGTGCGCGACCTTCTTCGCCTCGACCGCAGCGCATGGCGGCATCGAAAAAGCCAAGGACCTGCAATGGAGCGCCACCTACCTGCCGCACGAGGCCGATCTCACGCCGCGCAACAGCTCGATCGGCGGCGCCACGCTGTGGGTGATGAAGGGCCACAAGCCGGAGGAATATGACGGCGTCGCCGCCTTCCTCGCGTTCGTCGCCAGCCCCGATCTGCAGCTCTGGTGGCACAAGGTGACGGGCTATGTGCCGATCACCAACAAGGCCTACCAGCTTGCCAAGGCAGAGGGCTATTACAAGCAGAGCCCGACCCGCGAGATCGCCATCCTGCAGCTCAACCGCGGCACGCCGACGCCCAACTCGCAGGGCTTCCATTTCGGCAACTACACCCAGACCACCTTCGCCCTGCGCGAGGAGATGGAATCGGTGTTCGCCAACAAGAAGACGCCGCAGCAGGGCCTCGACGACGCGGTGCGCCGCGGCAACGAGATTCTGCGGCAGTTCGAGAAACTGAATGCAGGGAAATACTAGCGTTTCCGCGCTGGCGGCGCGTCACTCCGGTGACGCGTCTTCCTCTGCGGCGTTCAAACGAAAGACGCGCCACTGGAGCGACGCGCCCTCGGCAACGAGAGGGCTGAAGCGCGCGCACTATCGCGAGGCGCGCCTGCCGCTGCTCCTGCTGCTGCCGCAGCTCCTCGTCCTGCTGCTGTTCTTCTTCATCCCGGCGATTCGCGCGCTCGCCCAGGCCTTCGTCCTGACCGACCCATTCGGCAACAGCGTCCAGTTCGTCTGGTTCGACAACTTCAGGGCGCTGCTCACCAGCCCCGAGTACCAGTCGTCGGTCTGGATCACCTTCTGGTTCACCCTGGCCCAGAACGCCATCACCCTGGGCATCGCCATGGTGCTGGCCTTCGCGACCGACCGCGTGGTGCGCGTCCGCGGCCTCTATCGCAGCGTCATCCTGCTGCCCTATGCGATCGCGCCGGTGATCGCCGGCGTCCTGTGGGCCTTCCTGTTCAACCCTTCGGTCGGCCCGATCGCCTTCCTGCTCAAGGGGATGGGCATCGCCTGGGATCCCATCCGCAGCGGCTTCGACGCTTTCCTGCTGGTGACCCTCGCCGCCTCGTGGAAGCACATCTGCTACGACTACATCTTCCTGGTCGCGGCCCTGCTCGCCGTGCCGCCGTCGCTGCTCGAGGCGGCCGCGGTCGACGGCGCGGGCCCGTTGCTGCGCTTCTTCCGCATCGGGCTGCCGATGATCAGCCCGACCATCTTCTTCCTGGTCGCGATGAACTTCGTCTACGGCTTCTTCGAGACCTTCGCGATCATCGACGCGGTGACCAAGGGCGGGCCGGGCGGCGCCACCATGATCCTGGTCTACAAGGTCTATCTCGACGGTTTCGTGCACATCGACCTCGGCTCGTCGGCGGCGCAATCCGTCCTGATGATGATGTTCGCCCTCGTCCTCACCATGATCCAGTTCCGCTACGTCGAGCGGAACGTGAATTACGACGTCTGACCGCCATGGTTGAACGCACCCGCGGCCTCGACATCGCCTGCCACGCCCTGCTGATCCTGGGCGGGTTGCTCGTCTGCGTGCCGATCTGGTTCGCCTTCGTGGTCGGCTCGCACACCACGGCCGACGTGCTGACGGTGCCGCCGCCCTGGCTGCCGGGCGATCGCTTCTTCGAGAACGCCGCGACGGCCTGGCAGAAGGGCAATCTCGGCCGGCTGTTCGTGAACTCCTTCGTGGTCGCGATCGGCATCGCCGGCGGCAAGATCGCAGTGTCGCTGCTGTCGGCCTTCGCGATCGCCTATTTCCGTTTCCGTTGGCGCATGGTGGCGTTCTGGCTGATCTTCGTGTCGCTGATGCTGCCGGTCGAGGTGCGCATCCTGCCAACCTACGAGGCTGTCGCCAACGTGGCGCTGCCGTTGCAATGGCTGGCCAATCTCGCCGGGGTCGAGGTCACGCTCGACTGGAACATGATGAACAGTTACGGCGGACTGATCCTGCCGCTGATCGCCTCGGCGACCGCGACCTTCCTGTTCCGCCAGTTCTTCCTCACCGTGCCCGAGGAGCTGTGCGAGGCGGCGCGCATCGACGGCGCCGGCGCGCTGCGTTTCTTCCGCAGCATCCTGTTGCCGCTCTCGGTGCCCAACATGGTGGCGCTCGGCATCATCCTGTTCCTGTACGGCTGGAACCAGTATCTCTGGCCATTGCTCTTCACCACGGACAAGGACATGGCGACGGCGGTGATCGGCCTGAAGAGCCTCATCCCGCAATCGGACTCCGAGCCGGCATGGAACATCGCCATGAACGCCGCGCTCCTCGTCATGCTGCCGCCGGTGCTCGTGGTCATGCTGCTGCAGCGCTGGCTGGTGAAAGGACTGGTCGATGCCGGCAAGTAAGGGGTCTGTTGCGATCATCGGCCATCGCGGCGCGCGCAACCTGTGGCCGGAGAACAGCCTCGACGGCTTCGAGCGCACGCGCGCACTTGGCATCGAGGGGGTCGAGTTCGACGTCCATCCGGCGCGCGACGGCACGCTGGTCGTGATCCACGACCCGACGCTCGACCGCACGACCGAAGGGCAGGGGCCGGTGGCCGACCGGACCGCGGCCGAGCTCGCGATGACGAAGCTACGCGACGGCGGCGGGGCGGGAGTACCAACCCTCGATCAGGTGCTCGACGTCTTCGCCGGCTCCGGCATCGAGCTGCATGTCGAGATCAAGACCGACCTCAACGGCCATCGCTATTCCGGCCTCGAGCAGCGGCTGGTCGACGTCATCAACCGCCGCAAGCTGCACGACACGGCGATCCTGACCTGTTTCGCCCCCAGGTCGCTCGAGATCGTGCGCGGAATCGCCCCGGCGCAGCGCGTGCTCGCCTCGGTGAACCAGCGCTCGGCCGAGGCGATGGGCGGCCTCGACAAGGCGCTCGACCGCTTCGCGGCGATGGAGGGCTGCCTGGTCGCGGTCGAGAAAGGCCTGTTGGCGGAGAAGCTCGATTACTGCCTCGACCGTTTCGGGTCGGAAAAGCTCGGGGTCTGGGTGAACAATGAGGCGGCTGACCTTGCCCACTGGCTGGCGCAGCCGGTGCGGCAGATCACCACTGATCGCCCGGATATCGCGTTGGAGCGGCGTAGGCTTCTGCAGGCCGAATTACACAGTGATTGAATCGAACCCCCAGCCTCTCTAGGGTCGCTATAAATCAGATCCTTCAGGGAGGACGTCATGAGGCTGTTGGCTGTCGTGAGTATGGCTTTGTGTGCCGTCGGCTGGTCCGGGTTGGCTACGGCCCAGGATGCCAAGCTGTGCGACAAGCCGCGCCAGATGGAGGGCTTCAAGACCTGCGCCGACGTCGAGAAGGCCGAGGCCGAGGGCGCCTTCGTGCTCTATTCGACCGATCCCGAGGCGGGCCAGGCCAAGCTGGTGGCTGCCTTCATGAAGGCCTTCCCCAAGATCAAGGCCAACTACTTCCGCCTCCAGGCCGGCGCGCTCTATGCCAAGCTGCTGTCCGAGCGGCAGGCCAAGTCCTACCTGGTCGATGTGATCCAGCTCTCCGACATGGGCATGATCCGCGACCTGCAGAAGAAGAACGGCTTCGTGCAGTACATCTCGCCCGAGATGGCCGCCTTCAAGCCGGAGTACAAGAGCAGCCCCGAGGGCTACTGGACCTGGGGCTCGGTGATCATGGGCGGCATCGCCTACAACAAGAAGAACACGACGGAGGCCGAGGCCCCCAAGAGCTGGGAAGACCTGCTCGATCCCAAGTGGTCCGACGGCATCAACGTCAAGGTCTCGAACTCGGGCCTGCAGCACGGCGTGTGGTACATGCTGAAGCCGCTGCTGGGTGAGGATTACTTCAAGAAGTTCGCCGCCCAGAAGCCGCGCGCGTTCGACAGCTACGTCCAGCAGTACGACCGCCTGACCAACGGCCAGGACAAGGTGATCATGGGCGCCCAGTATTCCGGCGCCGTCGAGTTCCAGAACAAGGGCGCGCCGATCGGCTTCGTCTTCCCCGAGAAAGGCCTGCCGGCCGTGTCGGAGACCTACGGCATCGTCGCCGAAGGCCCGCATCCCAACGCCGCCAAGCTGTTCATGGACTGGTTCCTGTCGCCGGTCGGGCAGAAGGCGCTGGCCGAGGCGCTGACGCTGCATTCGCCGCGCGATGACGTGCCGCCGCCGGCCGGCGCGGTGCCGCTCAGCAAGATGAAGCTGCTCATTCCGGCCGACTGGGACGCCTTCGAGAAGGACCGTCCGAGCTTCGCCAAGGAGTGGGACCGCCTCGTCGGCGCGCGGCGGTGAGTGGAGCTCTGGGGTTTCCTCCCTACGCGCAAGCGTGGGGAGGTGCCCGCGTCTTCGCGGGCGGAGGGGTCATGAGCCCCACCGAGTCTGCTGCCTCTGACCCCTCCGTCGCGTCCGCGTTTTCGAACTCCGTTCGAAAAGCGCGCTACCGCACCACCTCCCCGCGCTGCGCGCAGGGAGGAAGGGCTTGAAGCCACGCTTCAATTGGCAGCCGGTGATATCGGCTGCCGTCGTGGTGGTGGTCGCCTTTCTGGTGCTCCTGCCGCTGGTGTTCCTGGTCGAGGAATCGCTGAACGTCGGCGATCCGATGGCCTTCCCGCCGCGGGAATTCGGCATCGCCAACTACGTCGCCATGTTCGACGAGGACATCAACGTCCTCTGGAACACGGTCGAGATCGCCCTGATGGCGACGGCGATGGCGATCGTCATCGGCTTCTCGCTGGCGTGGATTTTGACTCGCACCACCGTGCCGGGCAGCGCGCTGCTCGAGCGGCTGATGGAGCTGCCGTACTACATGACGCCGCTGGTCGGCGCGCTGG
>DASXQC010000306.1:0-14973 GCA_036493235.1 Reyranella sp. | reverse complement strand
CAGGACGAGCCATCGGATCTTGCCGCTGCTGTCGACGCCGAACGGCCAGTATTCGTCGTACTCAACATCGGGATCAGGCTCCAACGCCTTGTAGAATCCGTCGAGGTCGCTCGTGTCAGCCCTGTTGGCGAGCCGCTTCCTGATCGCCGCGATTTCTGAACGCGAGTCGCCGGATTCAGGATCGAGATCGTTCTGCAGGGCCACGACTTTCTGAAAGTCGTTAGCCGAGAGTTGCGATTTGTATCGATACAGGGGGGCTTGTGCCCATTGTCGTTGCTGTGCCGGGTTACGGCTTTTGAGACCATTGACGATTTCCGCCAAGACCGTCGGATCGCTGGTCGTGGCGGCGTTGCCAGATACGAGATCTTCGATTTTCTGCTTTTCGTCAGAGCGCAGACGCTCGCCCAACTCGGGTGGCATCTGACTTCCAGGCTGGGCTTTACTTACCCATTCGCTGATCATGCGGTCTGTGATGGCCCGATCTCTGGCCTGCTCGATACGCGCCTGTCTTTCTGCGATCCGGTACACCTCACTGCCCGGCGCCGGTTCGGTGCCGTTGAAGCTGCCTTGCCTCTCAATCGAAGAGCCGATGTCAGGCTTTTCCCGGTCGGCGACAATGCGGCGCACGTCGGCTTCGGCCGCTTGGTACTCCGGGCTGCCGGGGACAGGTCCGTTCTGCGGCGCGCCGCCGAACCCGGCTGTGCCTTCGTCCGTCCTTGCCGTTTCCTCTGCTGGAGGACCGTCGTTGCCCGTGCCGGACAACTCGTCGATCGCCGTCCACGGCGCGGCGTCGATCCGCATGGTGCTGCCGGCATTGGTCCCGGTCGCCGACGGGTCGCCCGAGGGCGGCGGCGCCAGCCTCGCCTCGAGCACGCCGCGCATGTCGTCTGGAAGCCGGGCGAGGCGCGCGTTGACCGCTTGCTTCTCCTCCTCCGATCCCGTCGCGAGCGTTCGCTGCATGCCACCGACCTCGCGGGCGGTGAAGGGCATGACGGGAGCGTCGCCGCGCAGCTGCGCGATCTGGCGGGCCTGGCGGACGCGACCCTCGACATCGTCGATCGGGACGGCCGGGCCGACGTCCTTGTAAACCGTCGTGCCGGCAGCGAAGGCGTCGCGCGAGAAGAATTCAGCCTGGAGGTCTCGCAGGCCCGTGGCATGGTCGCGCTTCTCGCCGGGTGGCAGCGCGTCGATCATGCGCTGCTGCCTTTCGGCGCTGGCCTGCGTGAAGACCAGCATGAAGGATTCCCACTCTGCAACGCGGCGGGCTCCGTCGGCGCGTTCGAGGTCGCCGGCCGCGGCATAGGCGTCGGCGAGGCGGGCAAAGGTACCCGGCTTGTAGGCTCCGGGGTTGGCGGCCTGGGCGCGGTAAGCCGCGCGGACCTGGTCGTCGAGCGCCTGCACGGTGGCGGCGCGCTTGCTCTCCTGGGCGGAGTCGTAGGCGTCAACCTTGGCGCGGATGATGTGTTTGGTGTCGAGCGGCAGGTCAGGGTCGGCGCCGACGCGCTCCTGCAGCGGCGGGCCGTCGGTCGTGCTCTGCTTGGCGATCCATTGTTCGGCCGTCTGGTCCTGGCGGGCGACCTGCATAGGAGTGTCGAGCGACAGCTTGTCGGACGCGCTGAGCTGGTTCTGCACCCCGTCGAACAGGGCGAGAGCCTGAGGCCCATTGCCGTTGGTAACGCGCTGGTCGATCGCAGCGCGCCAGATGGCCGAGCGGGCGGCGTCCATCGCCGCAGCCTCCGGCTCGCCGTTCATACGGGCGAGCTCCTGGGCGGCGCTGGCATGGGCCTCGGCCAGGCCGGCTAGCTTGTCGTCGTTGTTGTGCTCGAGCTCGACGGCGCGCTGGATCAGGCGCTGGCGCTCGCTGATGATCTGGCGCGTGAGCAGATCGCGCTGGGCCGTGACGTGGCGGCTGATGCCGTTGCCGGCGTCGTCGAGATGGGCGTCGAGCCGCGGCGCCAGCACGGAGCGCGTGCTGTCATCGCCGGCGGCGTCGAGCGTCGCCTGCTTCAGGCCGTTCAAGCGATCGAGGATGCCAGGCGCGCCGTCGACGGCATCGCCGCCGGTAGTGTGGTAATAGGCGTCGGGCGCGGTGAAGAGCGCGTCCTGCTTGCCGGCGATGAAGTGGTTGACGAGGTCCTCGACACGATGCGGATCGACGTCGGACGTGTCGGGCGGTCCTGAGGCCGCCGGCATCAGCCAGTCGGGGATCTCGAAGGGAACGCTCATGCGGCGCCTCCGGTGGGTCCGCGGCCGAGCATGGCGGCGACGGCGTTCTGGCCGCCGCCGACATCGATCTGGCTGGCGGTCTTGGCGGTGTTGGCGAGCTGTTGGACGCCGGCGAGGGCGGCCTGCTGCTGCTGTGCCTGGGCGCGGGCCTTGCGGGCCTGCTCGGCTTTCTTGCGGTCGACCAGCACGGAGGCCGGGGCGCCGGTCATGTCGGCGTAGGCGTCCATCGTACCGTCGGCGTCGAGCCGGTCGAGCGCCTCGGGCTTGATGGCGCCGATCTGGGCGCCGAACTGCCACATCCGCTCGATACCGGTGGTGGCGACCGCCTTCTGCGCCTGGGCGAGGATCGAGATGAACTCGACCTGCAGGCCGTTGCCGTCGAGGACCCTGGCCAGCGACGGGGGCGCCGGCGGGATCAGGCCGTTGCGCGCCAAGATGTTAAACGCGCGGGTGACCAGCGGCTGCAGCAGCTCGTCGTGCAGGCGCTCGAGCACCGGCCCGAGCATCAGCATCTTCTCCTCGCGCCGCTCGTCGATCTCGCGCGCGGTGATCTCGCGGCGGTCGGACTCGGCCATCATCAGGAACAGGTTGGCGTAGAACGCCTCCTTGATGCGGCCCTGCACCTCGGCGATGTCGGCGCCGAGCGCGCCTAGGTCGAGGCGCACGTCGATCGCCGGCCGGAAGCTCTGGCCGTTGGGATCGGCGACGTAGGTGACGCCGCCCGGCAGCAGGCTCGCCGGCTCGTTCTTGAGCGAGGGCGGTCCGACCATCGGCGGCCGGATCTGCTTGTCGATCGCCTCGAGCTTGCGCTGCTGCTGGATCTGCAGCTGCTTGCTGTCACCCAGGGCCACCCAGCCCGGGCCGCTGCCCCAGCTGTCGGTGCCGACCACGTCCCAGCGCGGCACCATGCAGGGGAACTCGGTGTAGCCCGAGACGCGCAGCAGCAGGTTTTCGCCTTGCGCACTGCGCTCGAACCAGACCGAGCGCCAGGGCAGGCGGTTGGTGAGATGGCCGTTCCAGGGATTGTGCAGGCCGCGGATCTCGGGGCCGGCGGCGTTCGGATTGGGCTCGATCGCATGGACCAGCTCGCACTCGAGGTCGAGCTGGCCTGAATCGTAGGCGGCCGCCAAGCCGGCGCTGACGTTGTCGCGGCCGAACGTGTCGACGATCTGGCGCACCGTCCACCACATCGAGCGGTAGAGCGTGTCGATCGCCAAGCGGTTGGAGCTGGCGAGCCAGTATTCGCCGGCCGTCAGCGTGTAGCCGCGGATGATGTCGTCCTCATCCTCGTCTATCCAGAGAGCTGCGGTCCCGAAGACGCCAAGCTCGCCGTAGAGCGTGTGCAGGCAGTTGTAGAGGTTCGACTTGGCGAAGACGCGCAGCATGCGCTGCTGCACCTCGTCCAGCCACGCCCGCGCGCCCGGATCCTCGTTGGCGCGCTCTGAAGCCAGGCGCAGCCGGAACCACGGGCGCGCGGGCGACGAAATGCCCGCCATCATGCCGCTGGCCATCACCCTCGCGGCGATCAGCGACGTGTTGTCGATCAGCTTCTGGTCGCGGCGCCGCCCGCGCGAGGCATCGGGCGCGCCGTCGAGGAAGCGGCCGCGGCGCGGCGCGAACTGGGCGCTGAGGTCGCGCCAGGTCGGCACGTACGACGCGCGCTCGCGGTCGAGCGCCGCGAGCCGGTTGGTGAAGTAGCTGCGCAACCAGGGATCGCGAAGATCGGATGAGCGATCGGACGGACTGCGCGCGGAGGAGGGGGATGAGGAAGACGAAGGAAAGGCTGACTGTGCCGCCACGGTACTCTACTCACTCTACGAAGCGCCGATACTCTGACGCCTCTGGTTACAATCCGCGGCGGCACAGCGCCCCGCGCGCGAGCTCCTGCCGCTTTCGCCGCCACAGCGGCGAAATGGCCTACTGACCCAACAGGGTCTTGTTGGTGGTGAAGGCGGGCCCGGTGACGCCCTGCCCGCCGGTCTGGATCGTGCCGCCGAAGCCGCCCGCTGCCGCGAGCTGGGCCTTGGTGCGTGCCGCGGCGTCCTCGACGGATTTGTCGACGGGCGTCGGCGGCGGTGGAGGAGGCGCCGGCATCATCGGCGGCGCGTACGAGGTGGAAGGTGGTGAAAAGAGTCCCATGGGCGCGGACCATAAGCGCGTTGCCCGCGTGACACCTATTACGGGCAATGGCCGGCGCCGATTGCCCGTAATCGACGGCTCGACGATGGTGTCCATTGCCCAAGACGCGTGTCCGGGAACGAAGTCTTCCACCGCTGCTTGTGGATAGTTGTGGTGCGGCGATGCCCCCGTGGGCAATGGACCGGCAAAAGCACCGTCCATTTCTGCGAGAAATTAAAGAGCCATTGCCCGTAATAGGAGTATGCGCGCGCCAGCGCCTATAACCGCCGACCTCGTTTCAGCGGTTGCACAGGACCATGACCGTCTCCAGCACTTCGTCTCGCATCAACTATGCCGGCAACGGCCACAGCACCGAGTTTGCGTTCGCCTTCAAGGTGAACCAGCCGGCCGATCTCGCTGTCGTCTACACGGACGCCACCGGCTTCGACTACACGCTGTCGCCGTCGCAGTACACGGCGACCGGCTTCGGCCTCGATGCCGGCGGCAAGGTCACCTATCCGCTACCCGGCGGCGACCCGATCGCCACCGGCACCAGGCTCACGATCTATCGCGATGTCGCGGTCACCCAGCCGACTTCGCTCTCCAACCAGGGCGCGATGTGGCCGCAGGTCATCGAGGCCGCCCTCGACCGGCTGACCTACATCGCGCAGAAGGTCACCGATTCGGTGAGCCGCTCGCTGGTGATCTCGCCGACCGATTCGGCGTCGCTCAACGTACTGCCCAATGCCACCCAGCGCGCCAACACGGTGCTGGCGTTCGACAGCGAGGGCCAGCCCTATGCGGGGACGCTCACCGGCTCGCTCGTGTCGGTCGCGACCTGGATCGCCGATCATTTCCTGCCGGCGGCGACGCAGCAGGCGGCCTGCAGCGCGCTCGATGCCGCCTATCTGCGGGGCAGCAATGCCTACACCGGCACTAACGACTTCACTGGTGGTCGTGCGCAAGTGTCAACACGTGCAGCCGACGATAACGGCACCGATGCGGCCAGCACGGCCTTTGTAAAGGCGAAGGCGGAATCCGTCGTGGGCGGTGTCGCGCTGCAGTCCTATCTGGCCGGGCTCGGCATGTCGAACAATGTGCTCTCACCCAATACGAAGATCGATATTGCCAAGGGCGTGTGCGCCGACAGCACGACCGCCCAGATGCTGGTTCTGCCGCAGGCGACGATAATCGACTGTACGACCAGCGGCATCATCAACGGCCTGGACACCGGTAGCCTCGCAAGCAGCACGTGGTACCACGTGTTCGTTATTGGCATGCCAAGCGTGCCGACGGCGGCGCTGCTCGCTTCGACCTCGGTCAACCCGACGCTCCTGCCTTCGGGCTATACCCTCAAGCGACGCATGGGCTCGTTCAAAACCGATAGCAACGCGCACATCATTCCCTTCTCGCAGAACGGCGACGAGTTCCTGTGGAAGACGCCGGCCAGTGTCGTGAATGACACGGGAATCGCTTTTCCGACTTCCCAGACGAACCTGACGATGGTGGTGCCGCCCGGCGTGGTGGTGAACGCGATCTTTTCTGGCCGATTCGGATCGGCGTCACCTCAGGCCATCACCTTCTCCGCGCTTGTTCAGACAGGCGCTGTGGCCATCATCCACTCGAACCTCGCGTCGCACAGTCTCGGTAGCTCGATCTTCACTGCCCTGCGCACCGATACCGCCGGTCGCATCCAGTGGATTGCCGACGGCGGCGGTTCATCCACGACTCGCATCATTTTTACCCACGGCTGGATCGACCGCCGTGGCCGCGACGACTGAACCCACAGGAGGCATCATGGACTATCCCGTATCGACCAAATCCCCCGACGTCGCCCAAGCGGTCGTGGCGCATACGATCGACGCCGGCGGCAACGCCGTGCCGGTCGGCAGCGCCAATCCGAGCCCGGCCAAGTACTTCCCGAAGCCGATCATCGTCAGCGCCACGGCGATGACCCGGCCGGCGAACACTACGGCCTATTCGGCCGGGGACGCGGTCAGCAACAACGCGACGGCGGCCAGCGTGACGCCGATCAGCTTCGCGGCCTCGGACGTGAACAATGCCCCCTTGCTGCTGACGCATCTCGAGTTGCTGTCGGCCGACAGCGGGCCCGCTATCGCCGGCGCGACGTTCGAGGTCTGGCTGTTCAATTCCGACCCCACGGCCAATTCCGGCGTCGGCGGCGGCGACAATGCGGCCTTCGGCCAGAAGCAGGCCGGATTCATCGGACGCATGCAGGGCATCTTCATCGCGGCGAGCGACGGTTCGATGGCGGTCTGCACGCCGATCGAGGGGAGCTTCATTCCGACCACGCCTTCCTCCGACGGCACGACCATCTATGCCTTGTTGAAGACGCTGACGGCGTTCACGCCCTCGGCCAACGGCACGACCTTCACCGCCACGCTGAAGGGGATCCAGGGCCGTGCTTGAACTGCTGCTCCTGAGCGATATCACCGACCCGGATGCGATCGCGTGGCGCAGCACGGTCGAGGCGGCCGGAGGCTCCGTGTCGCCACATCGGGCGCGAGACATCGAGTCCCTGATCAAGGCGTTGAAGGCCGGACAGGCTTGGTGGCTGCGCGACGACTACGCGGCCTATGCCGGGGCGGAGAACGTCACCCAGGCACTGGTCACCCTCAAGCGGCGGGCCGCTCAAGTAGCCAACAACAGTCCGACGCTGGGTACGACGGGCTTCACCGGCAACATCAGTGCCTTCATCGACCTGAAATGGAACCCGGCATCGGGGACGTGGCAGTACACCCAGGACAGCGCAGAATACGGCTGCTGGGTATCGGCTGATCCGGGGGTGTCGACCAGCAAGCGCCTCATGGGCAACGACGACGACAACTGGAGCGAAATCCAGTTCCGTAACACAGGGAATATCATCGCCGGGATCAATCAGGCGGTCATCCCGACCTCCATCACTCCGCCGAACCGACTGGGCCTGATCGCGGTGACCCGCACCGGGTCCGCCACGAACGCGCTCATCCAGAACGGCGTGCAGCTCGTCGCCGGTACTCAAGCGAGCATCGCGATCCCAAGCCGCAACTTCTATGCGCTGGCGGCGAATTCCAGTGGCGGCGCGGTGGCTCCGGTCAACAGCACGATCGCCATGACGCTTATCGGCGCGCCGCTTTCGTTGGCCCAGCGCCAGGCCGAGTGGCAGGCGTGGCGGGCGTTCATGAACCTCTACGGAGTGCCCTGATGGCAATGGTGATCGTCCTTTCGGCCGCCGATGCCGCGCATGTGCGCGGGGCCTCGGAAGTGGCCCCCGCGATCGCGGCGCTGTCGCCGTTCCCGCTGATCGACGGCCGGTTCTATCTCGGCCTCGAGGTGCTGTCCGACTCGCTGCATTCGGACAATCACGATTATCTGGCGACGCTCCCGCAGGTCGATCTCGCGAGCGTCGCCAACCTTCTGCCGGTGGATTCCAAGGCATGAGCGTCGCCCCAACCGGGAGGGAGTGATGGACAGAAACGATCTCAAGGACGCCTGGGCGATGGCGTGGCCGTTCGTGCCGCCCGCCATCGGCGCCTACTTCGGCATGCGCTGGGTGATCGACCAGAGCCCAAAACAGCGCATCTCGACCTGGTTCTGCTCGGCGTTCCTCGCGCTCTATCTCGGGCAGGCGATCGGCGAGTACTGGCAGCTCGGCATCAAGTCGACGTCGGGCGTCACCATCATCGTCGCCATGCTGCTGAGCGACGTCGTGGCGATCGTGGTGGCGGCGGCGCGGCAATGGACCACCGACCCGGTCGGCACGTTCCGGCGCTGGCGCGATGCCTGGCTGGGACGGGAGGGAAGCGGCTCATGACCGTGAACGGCACCGACCTGTTCATCGCCGTCCTGGTGGTCGGCTACGTCTTCGCGCGCTGGCGCCTCCACCGCCATTTGCAGGCCCGACGGAGAGCACGATGATCGATCGCGACAGGTTCTTCGCCCAAATCCGCCAGACGCCGTTCGGCGGCCTCATGCACCAGGGGCAGGTGGATGGTTGCAATGCCATCCTCGACGCGTGGGAGGCGCGTGCCGGTTTCACCGATCGGCGCTGGCTCGCCTACATGCTCGCCACGGCAAAATGGGAGACCGCGCATTCGATGAAGCCGATCGAGGAGATCGGCAAAGGGCACGGTCGTCCCTACGGCCGGCCGACGGCGGACGGCCGGGTGTTCTACGGCCGCGGCTATGTCCAGCTCACCTGGGCGACCAATTACGCGAAGATGGCGGCGCTGACCGGTGTCGACCTAGTCGGCCAACCCGACCTCGCGCTCGATCCCGAGATAGCGGCCGTTATCCTCCTCGAGGGCATGAAGGGTGGGATGTTCACCGGCGTCGGCTTGCCACGCTGCTTCAACGATGCCGTCGACGATCCGGTGACTGCGCGCCGCATCATCAACGGCACCGATCACGCCGCCGACATCGCGGCGATCCACGCCGGCTTTCTCGCCGGTCTTTCCTAGGAGGACGACATGGACGAACTGACCGAAGCCAGGAGTTGGCTGATGCTGCCAGTGCCGCGCTGGTGGCTCGGAGTGGCGACGGCCGCGGGCCTCGTCGCGGGCTGGCTGCTGTGAAGATCTTCGACACGCTGCTCGGCTTCCTGCCGTCATGGGTGCCGTTCGCGGCAGTAGGCGTGCTGGCAGCCGGCCTGGTCGGCGGCTTCTTCGCGCTCAAGGCCTCGTGGCAGGCCGAGGGCGCGACCCGGGTGATCGCCGCCGACCAGAAGGCGGTGATCGAGCAGCAGCAGAAGGACGCCAGGCTCTCGGCTGACCTTGTCGCGCGACAGGTGGCCGAGATCGCGACGCTGCAGGACAAGGCCCAAACCGTCATCACGAGGATCGACAATGCGCCCAAGACCACTGGCTGCGGCCCTGTCATGCGCGATGCTTCTCGCGGCGTGCGCCAGCTCTTCGACGGTGCCGGTGGCGCGCCGCCCGGACGCCAGCCTGCTACTGCCGTGCCAGGATCCGGCGCTGGTCGATGATCCCGACAGCGCGACCGACAACGAGGTCGCGGCCGAGCGCATCCGGGTCGCCGAGGCCTACCTCGCTTGCAAGCGCCGCCATACCGATCTGGTCACCTTCGTGAAAGCCGGTCCGGCGAAGTAGCCCGATTGGAGCTCGATCTTCTTGACGAACGCCTTCATGCGATCTGGTCGGATTGACTGGGGCGCCAGCGCCTGTCGGGGCAGATAGCTGAGCGCTGCGCGCCGGCGGGCTGTAGACGTGTACGTGGAGGGACCGATGAACGAGGCCGAAAAGTATCTTTCGACTTGACGGATACTTGGTTGTCAAGAACTTGCTGTCGGAGCAGCAAGCCGCCGCCTTGGTAAGGGAGGCGCAGCATTCCCGATCTGGGAGGGTCCTTTCGGACGCAGAAAGTCGCTGGGCTTCTGGTTGCCGTCCCTTGTAGGTCCCCTGATGGTTCTCATTCGGCGGCGCTGCTATTGTCCGAGGCAGGTTTGGTGGCAAATAGGAGATAGGCGTTGGCGTTCGTTGATCTCGTCGCGCAGGTGCAGCGCCCCTTCTTCAAAAAACTCGTGCCGTCCGAGCGCCAGCTCGAAGTCGCTCCGATCCGGCCGGAAAGTGCGGCCGCGATCGAGCGAAACAATCACCTGGTGCGCTATGCCAAGGTGGTCACGTCACAGGATGGCGAGGATGGAGTCATCGGCGAGATCATGCGCCGGCTCGACATTTCGAAGGGCTGGTGTGTCGAGTTCGGCGCCTACGACGGCAAGACCGATGCCAATGTCTGGAACCTGATCCACAATCACGGCTGGAAGGGCGTCCTGATCGAGCCCTTCGACAAGGCCTACAAGACCCTGCTCGAGACGTACGCCGGCGTTCCGGATATCCACTTCTTCAACGAGGGCGTGGGATGGGAGGGTGATTCTCGACTCGACGCGATCTTCGCCCGCACGCCGCTGCCGATCGACTTCGACTTCATGGTCGTCGACATCGACGGCAACGATTTCTACGTCTGGCGCGCCTGCACGGTCTATCGGCCGAAGGTGGTGATGATCGAGTTCAACCCGTTCATCGCGCCGGACATCCATTTCGTGAAGGCCGCCGAGCTAGATGAACGGGCCTCGTCGTCGCTGCGTGCGGTCTACGAGCTGGCCAAGAGCAAGGACTACGAGATGGTGGCCGTGGTCGGCGGCAACGCTATCTTCGTACGCAAGGAATACTTCCCGCTGTTCGAGGTTGCGGACAACCGGCCCGCCTCGATGTTCAAGGAGCGCTGGGAAACCAAGATTTTCCAGGGGTACGACGGCACGCTGATGTTGGCCGGTAACCGGAACCTCGTCTGGAAGCATCAGCTCGACCGGAACGGCAAGATGGGCCACGTCCAGATGGCCGACGAGGATATCCAGGTCCTGCCGATCGGGCTGCGCGTCTTTCGGCCCCGCCTGTCCTATCGCAACACCTTCCTCGAGGAGTGGGCCGGCAAGCTCGATCGCGCTCGCGTGCCATCGAACGAGCTTCTGGCCTACCAATCGAACGTCACGTCGGAGTGCGGCGAGGACGGCATACTGGCGCAGCTGTTCGAGCGGGTAGGCGTGACCAAGGGATATTGCGTCGAAGCGGGCGCGTTCGACGGCGTCCGTTTCAGCAATACGCGGTCCCTGCTCGGCGACTGCGGCTGGCGCGGGCTTCTCGTCGAGAAGGACGAAGCGGCCTACTCGAAATTGCACGCGCTTTACGAGACGGACCCCGCGGTCTCGACTGTGAAGGCTGAGGTCACCACGAAAGCCGGAGCGGACCTCGACACCCTCCTGCGTAATGCCAGCGCGCCGAAGAACCTCGACTTCCTCTGCATCGACATCGAGGGCAACGACTATCACATCTGGGCGTCACTCCGCGGTTACCGCCCCAAGGTCGTGATGGTCGACATCAATCCTACCGTGCCGAACGACGTCTTGTTCGCCCAGGAAGACAGCTCGACCATCAATCACGGCGCGTCGCTGCGCGCCTTCGTGCAGTTGGGCAAGCTCAAGGGCTACGAGCTGGCCGCCGCGACCACGTGGAATGCAATCTTCGTGCGCAACGACCTGTTCCCGCTGGTCCGCGTGCACGACAACGACATCGACAAGATGTACTACCCGGTCTTCGAGATGAAGATCTTCCATTCGATCAACTGCTTCGTGACCACGCAGGGCTGCGATCGACTGGTCTGGCACAATCACATCTTCGACCCTGAAAGCCTTCAGCCTCTGTCGCCGAAAGTACGTGCGATGCCATTCACGACCGAGAATCTTGGTGAGCACATCAGCACCTTCTTCGATCCACGCGCGGGTCAACCGTCACGCTAGCCCAACAAGGCGGGAAAGCCGTGAATGTGATGGGTCTCCGCTCGTGCAGCGGCCTCACACCGGCAGTGTACCATTGTAGAAAATTGGAGTTGCTTCGGTGCCAATCGTCGACAGTGATAGCGATATTGAAAGACTTGATGCGCTGCGAAAGGCGATTTCTGCTCAGCTGGACGAACGGACTACGCAGTTTGCTTCCAGCGGCCCCGTCTTTCCTTGGAATCTTGTCACCAAAGCGCAGCGGTACGTGTTCGACCTGCCGACGCCCATGTTGTGCCAGATTCGACTTCATGCAGACACCATCAATGGCACGTTGGGCGCAAATTACTACCTGAACGTTTCGCAATGGTCCGCTGAAGAGTCAGCGGCACAATCAGGCTACATCTTTCTTGGGGAAGACGTCCCAGTTGCGTTGTGGCCATCGGAAATGCCTATCGCCGGTCTTGAGGACGTCGAGTATGGCTACAAGTACCGTGACAAGATTGTCTGCGACGTCACTGTGCTACGCCAACAGAGCCTCGGTAATATCTATCGCCTACTGAAAGCTTCGCCAGCACAAACCGATCGGTTTGTCTTTGTTGAGATCGGAGCTGGCTACGGTGCGTTTGCGCTCGATATGATGCGCATGATCGGAAACGCAGCCTATGTCGTGGTTGACCTGCCGGAGACGCTGATCTTTTCAGCATGCTATCTCGCGACCCATCTCAAAAACGTGCGTATCTACGTTTATGTTCCTGGTGAAGACCCAGCAACTTGGCTGGCCAATACGGCCGCTTATGACCTCGCGCTAATTCCGAACTACAGGGCAGAGGCGATTGCTGGCCTTCCTTACGTCGACATCGCGTACAATTCAGTGTCGTTTCCCGAGATGGGGCCGACCAATGCTCGAAGCTATCTCCAGATGATCGCCCCGCGGCTACGGCGCTTCATGATGTCCGTCAATGATCGGCATTTTCGGCAGGGAAGGGGCACCCCCACCTCGCCGTCGGTTGACGACGTGCTTGCCGAGCAATTCACTCTCTTTCCGAAGCCATCGGAGTACGACCAGCAACTCGGTCTAACGGATGCCGATCACTTCGATATGAACTTTCGGCCGACATTGATAGGAACGACAGACAGGTGTCTGCCCGTGGCGGGCGCAGAGATACGCTGCGCGACGCTCAATTTTGGGCACGTTCTGGTCCGCGGCGCTTCGCTTCGCTCGGCCGCAACGATCTCGAAGGTACCCAGGAAGGGACAAACGGTAGAGAGTACCGGAGTGTCTTCTATCCGCCGATTCATCCGGCGCCTGACTGGGACAGCAGGATGAGCACATCGGCTGCCCGGCGGAGCTAGAGACTCATGACGCTTGCCCACCCCAACCCGCATCCCAGGCTTCCGACAGTGCTGCGCCAGATGCCGCAGCGCCCCGCAGGTCACTTCGTGCTGATGGATATCGGGGCACGGGGAGCACCAGAAGCGCTTTACGAACCGCTTGCCGGGCAGGCGAAAGTAATTGGCTTCGATGATTCCTCGGAAGAGGAGAGCAAATCCGCCGACGGCAGCGAAATCCACTACGAGCATCACACAACCATTTTGGCGGGCCAGCATGGCATGGCCAAATTCTTTAAGACTGCATGGCCTTTTGCTTCGGGGCTCTATGAACCAAACATGAAATTCCTGAGCAGACTGCCCAGCAGCGACAAACTGCTGCTGACTGTGGCTGAAGTGGAACTGGAGACGACGACTCTCGACCGGTTTTCGGCCTCGCTTGCTGACGACCACATCGACTTCATTAAAATTGACGTCGAGGGCGCCGAGTTGGACGTCCTGCGCGCCGGATCGACCACCCTTCGGGAGAAGGGGGTCTTAGGCGTCAAGACCGAGTTCTGGTGGGATCCGATTTTGCGGGGCCAGCCCTCTTTCGCCGAACTGGACATATTCATGAGAGCGAGCGGCTTCTATCTGTTCGATCTTCAGATGCACAACTATCAGGCCTATATGCGTCGCAGTCTGCCGGTCGGAAGGCTGAGCGCCGACGCGCAGGATTGGCGAGGCCGGCTGCGAAACCCGAGGCCTGATTCGGCGCGCTACGGCCAGGCGTTGACCGGCGATGCTCTGTATTTCCGCGACCCGATCAGCGACAGAATTGCCGGCCGGCCATCCATTGATTGGGACTCGGCGCGCATCCTCAGGCTATGCGCGCTGTTCGACATCTTTGACTATGGCGATTGTGCCATCGAATTGCTGGAGGATTTTGAAAAACGCAAGACGACAGCACTCGACTTCGATCTTGAGACCGTCCTGAACGCTTTGACGCCCGAGATCAGGGTAGGCTCCGATAAGAGCTCGATCTTGAGCTATAGAAAGTATCGTTCGATGTCAGAGGACATCAGAAGGCAAATGGACAAAGAGCAATATTCGTCTCTGGGCAACCTTGACTAACCATAACTGGCTAGGCGGCAGGGCGACCTTGCCCGACGCCCTGCCAGAGCCTCGGGAGGTAGACGTCTTGGGATTCGATCGCTCGCCAAGACCGCCGGCGGAAATTGCCGGCAACCCCCAGTGGTTCAGTGCTCGCTCGAAACCAAGCCCCCGGAGGGGTAGCCCTGGGCAAGGCTGCAGGGAGTGGTGAGACTCGAGAGCGGGGATCAGAAAGCCCGCCGTTGTTGCATCCAACTGCCGTCTTAGCCCCTGAGATTCTTGAGACTGCGGCCGAGCGCATCCGGATCGCCGAGGCCTACCTCGCCTGCAAGCGGCGCCACGCCGATCTGGTCACCTTCGTGAAGGCGGGCGACCGGCCGTAAGGTGGCGAATCGCACAGACGTCCCCGGCACGCGGCACGAAAATCCCCCGGTTTGATCAAGGGGGGAAGTCGTACGGCCAGACGACTCTCCTTCGCCGACCGGCGGCAATCTGGAGGTCCTCTTCAATTCCCGGGATCTTCCGACACTAGCGCGCCGCCAACCGTGCCGGTCACGGGGCGCGCAATTTTTTCCCGAAGTTGCGCGACGCTACGGTCGCTTCGGCAGCTCGGCATTCATGTTCTTCAGGACCTTCTCGAAGACGGGGATCGATCCGTTCGGATTGGTCGGACAACTGGCGCCCTCTTCACCGGCGGCGGCGCTTGCCGGCTTTCCGTTGGCGACGGCCTGCCGGTAAGTCGCCTGCAGTGATTTGCAGTAGTCGACATATGCCGCCGTTTGAGCGTGAATTCCCCCTGACAATGCGACCAGCCCCACGACGGTCGCTGTGCACAGCATCCGCATGTTCAGCCTTCACCCAAGTTCTCGTCCGCTTCCCGGCGGACGCAGGCGATTTTGTTGGCACCATCATGGGCG
>DASXQC010000305.1:0-1824 GCA_036493235.1 Reyranella sp. | reverse complement strand
CGATCGCCTTCCTCGATCCCCGGATTCGCCTGCGATGACTGCGATCGCCCAACCCGTCGCCGCTCCCTCGCGCCTGCGCATGGCCTGGCGCGGCATCGCCTCGCTGTTCCGCCGCGCGCCGCTGTCGGCCTTCTGGGGCATCATCGCCGCGCTGATCGTGGCGATGGCGGTCGCGGCGCCGGCAATAGCGCCCTATCCGCCGCTCAAGGCCGACTTCCGCGCCATGCAGAAGCCGCCGTCGGAGAAGCACTGGTTCGGCACCGACCAGGTCGGCCGCGACACGCTCTCCCGCGTGATCCACGGCAGCCGGACCTCGCTCACCGTGGCGTTCGGCGCGGTGCTGTTCGGCACCACCGTCGGCGCGGTGTGGGGCCTCGCCTGCGGCTACTTCGGCGGCCGCTTCGACATGGCGAGCCAGCGCGCGATCGAGTTCCTGCAATCCTTCCCCGACCTCATCCTGGCGATGGCGATCGCCATGGCGCTGGGCGGCGGCATCACCACGGTGATCGTCGCCATCGCCATCACCCGCATTCCGTTCGGCGGCCGGGTGATCCGCTCGGTCGTGCTATCGCTCAAGGAGATGCAGTACGTCGAGGCGGCGCGCGGCATCGGCGCCAGCCACGCCCGGCTGATGTTCCGCCACATCCTGCCGCAATGCGTGGCGCCCTACCTGATCCTCGCCACCACCCATCTCGGCGTCGCCATCGTGATCGAGGCGTCGCTCGGCTTCCTGGGCGTCGGCATCCCGCCGCCCGAGCCGACCTGGGGCAACATGCTGTCCGACGCGCTGAACGCGGGCCTCGTGCCACCGTGGTGGCTGGTGTTCTTCCCGGGGGCGGCGATCACGCTGACGGTGCTCGCCTTCAACCTGCTGGGCGACGGCATCCGCGACCTGCTCGATCCGCGGCTGCGCGGCCCGGTCTAGGGTCTGTTGAGATTCATCGGGAGTTTATGACGGCAGCGGCGAGGTAGATAGCTGAGCTGAAGCTGGTGTCGGTCTTGTCGGCGCGCATGGCGATGCGCTTGAACTCCTTGAGCTTGCCAAAGAAGTTCTCGATCAAGTGGCGCCATTTGTAGAGATCAGCGTCGATCGATGGCGGCGAGATACGGCGCGGGTGCTGGGCAATCACCAGCTTGGCACCACGCTTGTCGAGCTCGGCAACGATCGCATTGCTGTCGAAGGCCATATCGGCGATCAGCCCCCCGAATGCCAGCCCGTCAATCAGCGGCGGCACGCCGATCGTGTCATAGCGGTGGCCGGGCAGGAGAACGAAGCGCACGAGATTGCCGAGTGCATCGGTCAGCGCCAGGATCTTCGTGGTCATGCCGCCCTTGGAGCGGCCTATGGCCTGGCTCTCGGTCCCCCTTTTACGCCCTGTCCGTGGCGGTGGACCTTGACGATCGTGGCATCGACCATGGCGTATTCCATGTCTGGCTCCTCCGAGCAGGCATCGAAGAGCCGCTTGAAGACATCGGCTTTGACCCAATCGCGATAGCGCTTGAAGGCGGTGTTCCACTTGCCGAAGTAAGCTGGAAGGTCACGCCAGGGGCTGCCAGTCCTCACAATCCAAAGCACCGCCTCGACGAAGCGTCGGTTGTCACTTCCGCTGCGCCCGGGGTCCGTCGGCTTGCCCAGGCAATGCGGCTCCATCTTCGCCCACTGGGCGTCGGTCAGTACAAGGCGAACCATCGACAGCTTGAATCACAATCAAGCTCCCAGGGGAATCCTGAATCTCAACAGACCCTAGACGCGCACGCGTACACCGCTGATCCGTTCGAACTCCCGGACGAGCCTCGCCACGGTGCGCGGCGCGTTCCAGGGAT
>DASXQC010000304.1:0-9289 GCA_036493235.1 Reyranella sp. | reverse complement strand
CTTGCCATCGACTTCCCGGCCCTGGTCCTGATCGTCGCCATCGCGAGCGTCGTCATCGCCGGCCTCGCCCTGATCTTCCGACCCATAGCGCTACAGTCGGTCGATGCGGCCTTCCTGCGCCGCATGGGCGGCCATGACAGCGCGTGGCGCGCGATCTTCCTGATGCTCGTGGTGCTGGATCTCGTCGCCGCCTTCCAGGCGTTCGGCACGCTGCTCGCGGGCGTGCCGCTGCTCCTGCCAGCGGCGGCGGCGCGCTGCTGGGCGCAGCGCATCGCCCCGCTGGTCGCCCTCAGCATCGGCTTTGGCGTGGTTGCGGGCTATGCCGGATTGCTGCTGTCCTATTATCTTAACGTGCCATCCGGAGGCGCGATCGCCTGTGCCGCCGCGTTCATCTACGCTGTCTCCGCGCTGCTGCCGGCAAGCCGTCGGCTGGCGACGAGGTCGACATGAAGGACGGGGCGATCAACTTCGGAGAGCCCCAGACTGACATGATGCATGATCGCCTCGCTCGCAGATCCTTGATCGCCGGCGCGTTGGCTCTCGTCGTGGCTCCGGTGTGGGCGGCGGAACGGCCGAAGGTGGTTGCGACCTTCAGCGTGCTGGGCGACATGATCGGCCGCATCGCCGGCGACAAGGTGCAGTTGACGACGATCGTCGGCGGCGATGGGGATTGCGAGCTCTATCAGCCGACCGCCGCTGACGCGGGCGCGGTCGCCGTGGCCCGGCTGTTCGTCATGAACGGGCTCAATCCGCGCTTCGAGCCGTGGGCCGAGGGGCTGCTCAAACGTGCGGATTTTCGCGGCACCAGGATGGTCGCCTCGCAGGGCGTGAACGTCATCATCGACGACCGGCCGCGCGGCGTCGCCAAGGGTACGCAGTACGACCAGCACGCTTGGCACGATCCCGCCAACGGGCTGGTCTACGTCGCCAATATCGCCGAGGGCTTGGCCCAAGTCGATCCCGCCAACGCCCCGTTCTATCGCACCCAGGCCGAGAGCTACGCGGGCGAGATCCGCGCGGTCGACGCCTGGGCGAGGACCGAGTTCTCGGCAGTGCCGAGCGCCAAGCGCCGCGTCATCACCTCGCATGACGGCTTCGAGTATTTCGCCCGCGCCTACGACATCGAGATGACGCCGGCGCGCGGCAAGGTCAACGACGCCGATCCGTCGGCCGACGACATCGCCCGGCTCATCCAGCAGATTCGCTCGACCAGGGTGAAGGCGATCTTCATTGAGAACATGAACGATCCGCGCCTGATCAAGCGGGTGGCACGCGAGGCTGGTGCCACGATCGGCGGCGAACTCTACTCCGATTCGCTGTCAAAGCCAGGCGGCGAAGCCGACACTTACCTGAAAATGATCCGCCACAACGTCTCGACCCTGAAGGCGGCGATGCTGAAGAACTGATCGATGCGCGTAAGGGGGCCCCGGCACCGGCAGACCGCGGAGTCATGGCCGGCCAGTTCGATTCTCGGCTCCACTGGCCGGCGGCTCGCCATGGCCCTCGCGGCGATCGGCGTGCTGTGGGCGGGCGTGCTTTGGGTGAGCTTGACGCCACCGCGCGAAGCCCCGCCTCCGCCGGCCGCTTCCGAATCGTCCCCGATTGCCGGAAAAGGGCGGTCGCCGGAGCCGCAACCAGTCGCCCCCAAGCCGCAGCAGGTCGGGCTGCGTGCGCTCGCTGTGACCGGCGACGCGGTGGGCCTGAAGGGCAGCTTCGATCGCTTCGGCCTCGAGCTCTTGACGATGGTCCTGGCCACCAACAACCGCGGCGAGACAGCATTCTACTCGACGCTGCGACGCAGCCAGGCCGAGGAGGGAATGTTCCTTGCCCATGCCAACGGCAAGATTGCGCCAATCGCGATCGCCGGGGACCCGGTTGCCGACCAGGCCGGTCAGCTGATCGCGGGCTTCGGGGAGCATCCGGGACCCTCGATGAGCGACGACGGCAGCATCGGCTTCATCGCCACGCTGGGCGGCGGGCGCGGGGCGGCCGGCGTGTTTCTCGCGAACGGCGGCAGTCTGCGAACCATCGCCGCTACGGGGACGAAGGCGCCCGTCATCCTGGGCGGCATCGGCGTTTTCGCCGGGTTCGAGGCAGTTTCGATCGACAATCGCGGCGACGTCGCCTTCCTCGCCCTGGTGCAGCACGGCCGCGAGACCGTCGAGGCGGTCTACGTCGCGCGCCGGGTCGGGGCCGTTCATCAGTTGGAGAAGATCGCGGCGTCGGGTGAGCCCGCTCCCGGCGGAGGATTTTACACCGGCTTCGGCTCGCCGGTCGTCAACAACCAGGGCGCGATCGCGTTTCCAGCCGTCGTCAAGCTGGGCCCCGCGCTCGGCGGCATTTTCGTGGCACCGGCGGGCGGGAGTGCGCATCTCTTCCTCGGCACGGGCGACCCCGCGCCGACCGGCGGCATTTTCGCCCGATTCTCCGAACGGATCGGGTTCGACGATTTGGGCCGTGTCGCATTCGGCGCCTTTATCAACGGCAGTGGGCCGGATTTCGGTATCTTCGTCGCAGATGGCGCCGAACGTCGGGCGGTCGCGGCAAGGGGCCAGGCGGCGCCGGGCGGCGGTCGCTATGAGTCGTTCGGTGCCTGGCCGGCCATCAGCCACAACGGCGAGCTGGCTTTCATCGCCGCGACCGACCGGGGGCAGGGCTTTGATGGTGTCTTTCGGATGGATGCCACCGGCAAGGTCACGCGCGTCGTCACGCCGGGCGATGCGCTGATGGACGGCGGCAAGCTCAACTCGCTCGGGCTCTATCCCACCGTCGCCATTGCGTCGGACGGCGCTGTCAGCCTCTTGGGGATCGTCGCCCGGGACGGTCAGGAACTCTACGCAGTCCTGCGCTACGGCCTCGCCCCGATACATCGTCCATGAGAAACGGCAACCCCCGATGAGCGATGTACTACGGTCCAGCGGTCTATTGGGGCCGATGCATGAGGTGGTTTCCATGCGGGTTCGAGTTGACCCGTCTATCGCCCGGGCAAATCATACCAAAACGGCTTTCCGAAACCGCACAGAAATAGCGGGGAGGCAATGCGGTGGCACATCGGCCTGTCGGCCGTTATTGCATGGTCAGCGCTTCTTTTGGCTCGCCCGGCGTTCGGCCAGGCGCCGCCGCAGTCGCCGCTCACCGAACTCTCGCTCCCCACCATTACCGTGACGGCGACGCGGCTCGATGAAGCACGCGGTTTCATCGAGCCGAGCCTCGGCGCCTCCACCTACCGCTTCACACCGCAGACGATCGACAACGTGCCGCTGGGCAAAAACGCGCCCTTGAACCAGGTGTTGCTGCGCGCTCCAGGGGTGGTGCAGGACAGCTTCGGCTCGATCCATGTGCGGGGCGACATGGGCAACATACAGTACCGGCTCGACGGCGTGCAGCTTCCGGAGGGCCTGTCGCTGTTCAACAACATCCTGGCAACACGCTACGCCAGCCAGTTGTCGCTGCTCACCGGAGCCTTGCCCGCACAATACGGGCTGCAAACCGCAGGCATCGTCGACATCACGGTGAAGTCGGGCACCTCCAATCCCGGGGCTGACCTCTCCATCACCGGCGGCTCGCGCGACTACGTGCAGCCCGCCTTCTCCTACGGCGGCCGCAGCGGCAAGATCGACTACTTCCTCTCCGGTCAGTTCATCCACAACGGCCTTGGCATTGATAATCCGACGGCCTCGTTCACGCCGCTGCACGACGACACCGACCAGTGGTATGGCCTCGCCAAGATCACCGGCATAATCGACGAACAGACGCGGATCAGCCTCATCGGCGGCGGCGCCAGTTCACGCTTCCAGATCCCGAACGTTCCCTTCCAGACGCCAAACTTCACCGTCCTCGGCAACAACAACTTGAACAGCAGCCTCCTCGACCAGCGCCAGTGGGAGCAGACCTACTTCGGTATCGCCTCGCTGCAGAAGAGCTACGAGACCCTCGACTTCCAGCTCTCCGGCTTCGCCCGCTATTCGAAACTGTCCTACCAACCGGACGCCATCGGCGACCTGCTGTACAACGGCATCGCACCCTGGACGATGCGTGAGACTTTCGCCGCCGGCGTTCAGGGCGACGGTGCGTGGAAGGTCGCAGACCACCACACCGTGCGCGCCGGCTTCCTCGTGCAACGTGAAAGGGCCACCAGTTCCACCACCGGCAACACGCTGCCGCTGGTGCCGAGCGATCCCACCGATCCGACCAGCGGTCTGGTCCCCTCCGACCAGCCGATCGGCTTCACCGACGGCTCCGATCTGGTCGGCTGGACCTACGGTGTCTACCTGCAGGACGAATGGCGAGTGCTGCCCACCGTGACCGTGAATTTCGGCCTGCGTTTCGACGCCATTAAAGGCGCCACGCAGGAGAACCAACTGAGCCCGCGCGTCAACATCGTATGGGAGCCCAACTCGACCTTTACAGCGCATGTCGGTTATTCGCGGTACTTCACGCCGCCGCCGCTTATCCAGGTGGTGAATTCCAGCGCGATCGCCGTCCTGACCGGCACCGTCGCCTTTCCCGAGGTGACGCAGAACGATCCTGTGAAAGCCGAGCGCTCGCACTATTTCGACTTCGGCGTCACGCTCACGCCGCTGCCCGGCCTGACGCTCGGCCTCGGCGTCTACTACAGGATCGTCCAGAACATGCTCGACTTCGGCCAGTTCGGCGCGCCCATTGCGCTCACGTCGTTCAACTACGCCGACGGCATCGTCAAGGGTGTCGAATTCAGCGCCAGCTACGATAAGGGCCCGTGGTCGGTCTATTTCAACGGCGCCTTCGGCAGCGGGATCGGCCGGAACATCAATTCCGCTCAGTTCAATTTCGGCGCAGCCGAGCTCGCCTACATCGCCAACAACTTCATCGTCCTCGACCACACCCAGTTCTGGACCTTTTCGACTGGCGCCGCCTACACCTTCAACGCCGACACCAAATGGGCGACCAAGGTCTCGACCGACATCCTCTTTGGCAGCGGTCTTCGTACCACCGTCGTCACCCCCAACGACACGTCGCTACCCAACTATGCCGTCGTCAACGCCTCGCTTGCGCAAAGAATACCCATCGGCCTCGGCAACGGAACAGAGCTGCGCTTCGACGCCATCAACCTGTTCGACAACCAGTACCAGATCCGCAATGGTCAGGGCGTAGGTATCGGCGCTTCGCAGTTCGGCCAGCGCCGGACCTTCCTGCTGACGCTGGCGCAAAAATTCTGAAATGTGTCTGGTGTGGCCACAAATCTGGGGCTGTCCGCCGACTACGGCCGCCACGGGTCGTTGTAATTCTCCGCGCCGATCTCGCGGACATCGGTCAGCCAGTCGCCTTCATAAGGCCAGGCTTCGGGGGATTTCGGATCGGGTCCCTGCCAGAAGCGGGCCAGCGCATCGTTGCCCACCTTCTCGAGCGACCACGCCTGCCGGCGGAACGTCCAGCTGTCGGGGACAAGGCGATGGGCCTCGCGAAAGTGCTGAACCGACGCCGTGTGATGGCCGTCCATCTCGAGCTGCGACGCGAGCTGGAAGTGCGCGTGGCCGCGAGCTTTGTCTGCGTCGCGCGGCCGCGACCGGTCGATGACCTCGTCCGGCGACAACGCGAAGCGGCTGTTGGCGCCGTTCGCCACCCAGTCGCGCAGCGCCGCATGATAGACTTCGGTTTCGCGGCGGATCTTGGCAGCTTCAGCCATTATCTCGAGCATGCGCTTTGGCGCGTCGGGCGGGAGGGCCAGTCTCGGCCCCGAAGTCGGCTGCGATGGCGCCGGCGCGACTTCGGCCGGGCGCACGATCACACCCCTCTCGTCGATCCATACGCTGCTCGGGATGTTGATCACCCCGAACAACTCGGCCAGGACGTGGTGCCGATCGAGCAGAGACGGATGGGTCGGTCGGGCCGCCTCGATGAAGGCGCGACAGCCGGCATCTCCTAGCGTATCGAGCCCGACCGTAACCAGCTCGAAGCCCTTCGGGTGGAATTCGTCACGCAGGGACCGCCACACGGGCAAGTCTCGCGAGCAGCCTCAATAGGGTGCCCATGCGTAGAGCAGGACTTTTTGACCACGCAGACTCGACAAGCTGAACAGGTTGCCGTCGAGATCGGGCAATTTGAGATCGGGCAATTTGAGATCGGGCGCCTCGGCACTGGCCAGCGCCCGCGAACCAATCGTTGCGGGGCCGAGCGCCCACATGCGGTGCTCCTCGGAGGCGACCAGCGGCATCTCCATGTCGCGGGCGATGCTTGCGACATCGACGATGTCGCGGGCCGGCTGCGACAGGGGCATGCAGACGTGTCCCTGGCAGGCGCCTTCGGGTTTCAATGTCCAACCTGTGCCGGCCTCAAACTCGCTTTTCGAGATGTGAAGTGATCGAAGCAACATCGGTCGCCTCCCTTCCGATCGTTAAACCGGTGCCGCTCCGCCCATAGTCGTACGATACATCTTGCGACGCAGCGGGAGGTCGTAGTCCTGGATCGCCCGATGCTGCACCGTGCAATTGTCCCACATCAGCAGGTCGCCCGGCCGCCATTTATGCCGGTAGATGAATTGCGGCTTCACGATGTGATCGGCGAGGGCACAGATCAGCACCTCAGCCTCTTCCTGGGCGATCCCCTCAATGCTGGTACAATCCTCACGCATGACGTAGAGGCATTTGCGACCGGTGTTCGGATGGGTGCGCACGATGGGGTGTCGTACCGGCGGGTTGCGCTCTATTTCTTCGCGAGTCGGCGGAAAGGAGCGCGTGCGTCTCGTAAAGTCAAAGACAGCATGGCGGCCATCGATGTGGCGGCGCATGGTCTCCGGCAGCGCGTCCCACGCCGCCGCGGCGCTGGCGAATTCGGTATCGCCGAGCGGCAGGCCGTGCAGCTCTGGTGTCTCGATCGCATAGAGCATCGTGCCGCGCGGGGGCCGCGCCGTATAGGACATATCACTGTGCCAGGTTTCGCCAGCTCGCCGGATGCCAATCGGCTTTCCGTCCTCGGTGATGTTGGACACCACGACCATTTCCGGATTGCCCGGCACACCCCACCGCTCGCCAAAAATGTTGAACGCGATCTCGCCAAAGCGGCGAGTAAACGCGACTTGCTGCTCGGGCGTAATCCGCTGATCGCGAAAGAAGATCACGCCATGTTCGTCATAGGCGCGTTCGATCGCGGCAAAGGTCGCGTCATCCAACGGTTCCGACAAATCAACGCCACGCACTTCTGCCGCCAGGGCGGCTCCGCTCGGAACTATGTCCATGGTCACCGGCATTGGTCTTGGCTTGACGGTACCGTAACGCGTACGCCCTGTCTCGACGACTCCTTTCGTGACTTATGACGGCTTATGGCCCGTACACGCCCTAGAACATATTCCGTTCGGCCGGAATCGGCCGGGCGGAATATGCCTGCTGCAACCGGTATCGCCCGTGCGCGCATTTCCGTTCAGATGGAACCGCGCGGTCAGTCGATGGGACAAGGGACAACCGTGCGAGCGCGGTTCCATCTGAACGGAAATCGCTCTAGTTGAGATCGATCGGTGGGTAGATCTTGAATACGTTGTCCGCCGTTACCAGCACATGGCGAGTGAACGAGCGGGATGGCACCGGCTCGCCCTGCAGCATCTTCAAGGCGAGCGGCAGCACGTCGCTGCCATAACGATCGAGAAAATACGCGACCGAGCCCAGCACGATGCTGTTCCGATTGTTGGGATCGATCGGCTTGTTGGCGGTCGTGCCGCCGTGGATGGAGAGATCGCAGCCTTGGCTGACGACCACGGTGTCGGGAACCCGGCCCGCGGTCTCGGCGGCGAGCTTCGCGGCGAGCGCCGTTGTGTCGTCGAGCGTTGCCACAAGGGTCATGGCGCCGCTTTCCTTGGCGAGCAGGCGCCGCAATTGCGCCTGTGCCTCGGCAAAATCTCCACGGCTGTCGAGCGGCGTGAGGGCCACCTGTGGAAGCTGCGCGCGCAGACCCTCGGTGATGCCCGCAATGCGATCCTGGACAATTTGCGATGGATTGTTGGTCGCGCCCAAGATCGCGGCAGCGAGCAGGCGGCCCCGCCAGGTCGTCTGGGCAAACTTGCCCAGTGCCTCGCCCGCGAGCCGGCCGGCCGCGCGATTGTCGGCCATGTACAGGGGTGCCTTGCCGACCGGGTAGCCTACCGCAAGGACGGGAATCGACGCTGCAGCCAGCCGTTGGGCGACCTCCTCGTTCGCGCCGGGGTCGTCGCCGTATTGAATGTAGAGCGCGACCTTGCGTCGTACGGCGTCTTCGGCATTGGCGATCGATTTCGCGCGGTCTCGCGCATTGTCGTAGAGCACCAGCTCGACCGGCAACCCGCGAGCGCCGAGCACGAAGCTCGAGCGAACATCTTGTCCGCTGAAGCCGAGCCCCTCGATTCGCGCGCCCGGATCGTCGGTCAGGTTGGCGAAGCCGATTGTGTAACGGCGCTGCTGGGCGATGACGGGTCCCGGCCCCGAGAGAGCCAGCGAAGCGGCAAGCCGAAGGAGGGCGCGGCGTCGCGGCGGCGACATCATGCTGCTCATGGTCGTATTCGAACCGTGCAAGTCCATCGGCGCCTATTTCTCACGGCGACTATAGGCGCAACGCCGGTCATTTCCACCCTGGCGAGGGAGAGGGGCAACAAGGAGAGCGAACGCCCTCGCGCAAGCGGGGGCGTTTTGCTTTAAGGGCTGTGCATGAACAAGATCCTCATCATCGGCATCGGCGCGGGCGATCCCGATTTCATCACGATGCAGGCAGCGAAGGCCCTGAACGCCGTCGACGTCTTCTTCATGCTCGAGAAGGGCAACTCCAAGGACGCCATGGTCGAGCTGCGCCGCGAGATCTGCCGCCGCTACTGCACCGACAAGGCCTATCGTGTCGTCGAGGAGCCCAGCCCACCGCGCGACACGCGGCCGGCCGACTACAATGCCTGCGTCGACGACCTCAATCGCGCCAAGCAGGAGCGGTTCGAGCGCATGATCGTCGACAACCTGGCAGCCGGTCAGGTGGGGGCGGTTCTGGCGTGGGGCGATCCCTCGATCTACGACAGCACCATCCGCAACATCGAGGCGATCGCGGCACGGCAGGGGATCGACTACGAGGTCATTCCCGGGATCAGCGCGGTGCAGGTGCTGGCGGCACGGCACAGGATCACACTCAATACCATCGGCCAGCCGGTCGAGATCACGACCGGTCGGCGGTTGTCGGAGGGCTGGCCGGCCGGCGTCGACAGCGTCGTGGTGATGCTCGACGGCATCGAGGCCTACCGGCGCTTCGCCGACCAGGACATCGATATCTACTGGGGCGCCTATCTCGGCACGCCGGACGAGATCCT
>DASXQC010000303.1:0-9640 GCA_036493235.1 Reyranella sp. | reverse complement strand
CACGGCGCGCGCATGCTCGCCCATTTGCGCGCGGATCATGCCGAGACCGGAGTAGGCGCCGAAGTGGCGCGGCTCGCGCTTCACCGTCTCGCAGATGTCCTTGAGCGAGGCCGGGAAGTTGCCGAGCAGCCAGTAGACCGTTGCGCGCTTGTTCCAGGCTTCGGAGAGCTCGGGCGCCACATCGATCAGCTTTGTGAAGGTGACGACCGCCTGCTGCAACTCCTGCTGCTGCATCTCGGCGACGCCTTCCAGCATGAGCCGGCGATGCTCGGGATCGGGCACCATGGTCCACTGTTCCCAGATGCCCTCTTCGAGCGCCTGCACGGCGGAGGGATCGGTCGCGGTCCTGAGCTTGTCGAACAGCGTGTCAAGCACGGTCTGGCTCCCGGCGGTCATCGCCAGCATCAACCCGAGCAGCGCCACCGCGCAAGCCCGAACGAACGTCACAGCAGCGCTTTGGGCTTCGGTCCGCCGGTCGCCCAGTCGAGCAATTCGACGGTATGCGCCATCGGAATATCCGTGCCCGAGGCGATGTTGCCGACGCAGCCGAAGTTGCCTGACGCAATCACGTCGGGCCGGGTGCTCTGGATGTTGGCGACCTTGCGGTCGCGCAGCCGGCGCGACAGCTCGGGCTGCAGCACCTGGTAGGTACCGGCCCAGCCGCAGCAGAGGTGGCCCTCCGGCACGTCCTTTACGACAAACCCCGCATCGCGCAGCAGCTTCTTCGGTTGCTCGATCACCTTCTGTCCGTGCTGCATGGAACAGGCCGCATGGTAAGCCACAGTGAGCGCACGTGGCGTCACGTTCGCGAGACCGACCTCGAGCATCAGCTCGCTGACATCCTTCGCGAGCTTCGCGACGCGCTCGGCCTTGTCGCGATAGCCGGGATCGTCGGCGAACATGTGGCCGTAGTCCTTCACCGTCGTGCCGCAGCCCGAGGCGTTGATCACGACGGCATCGACGTTCGCCATGAGCCAGGCATCGATGTTGCGTTTGGCCAGCGCCAGCGCCTGCTCATTGTCGCCGATATGCTGGACCGACGAGCCGCAGCACCCTGAGCCCGCGACGTTCACCACCTCGACGCCGTGGCGCGTCAGCAGCCGCACCGTCGCCTCGTTGACCTCCGGCGCTAGCACCTGCTGGCCGCAGCCCGGCATCAGCGCGACGCGCTTCACCCTCTGTCCTTTAGCCGGAAATGTCTGCGGCCGGTCGACGGGCGAGGGACCGGGGATGGCGAACGGAATCGCCTCGATCATCGCCTTCACCCGGCGCAGGAACGTGGCCCCTCCGGGATCTCCGCTGACCCGGGGAAGGGCCGCCGCGATCGGCTTGGCCAACCAGCCCAGCACCAGCGCCCACCGGAACAGCCGGGGCCGCGGCATCAGCAGCCCGAGCAGGCGACGCATCAGGCGGTCGGGCAAGGGGCGCTCGTAGGTCTGCTCGATATGGTGCCGGCCATGATCGACCAGATGCATGTAGTTCACGCCCGACGGGCAGGTGGTCATGCACGAGAGGCACGACAGGCAGCGGTCGACGTGGCGGACTTCCGACTCGGTCGGCGCCCGGCCGCCCTCGAGCATCGCCTTGATCAGGTAGATGCGGCCGCGAGGCGAGTCGCGTTCGTCACCGAGTAGAACGAAAGTGGGGCAGGTGGCAGTGCAGAAGCCGCAATGGACGCACTTGCGGAGGATTTGCTCCGACCGGGCGGTCTCCGGATCGGCGAGCTGGGCGAGGGTGAAGTTGGTCTGCACCCCCGCCTTTTAGAGGGGAGACTAGCGGGCGGCCAGCGCCAGCCCGATTTTCGCCTTGATCATGCCCGGCTGCTCGGTGACCTGGGCCAGCTGGGTCGGCAGCTCCGCCGCCGGGATGAGCGAGGCTCGGGTCTGGGCCCGGGCAGCGTGCGGATTGTTGGCGGCGACGACCGCGGCGAAGGTGAGCGCGGTCGCGGCAATCACCAGATAATCGACCCAGTTCAGGGCCGCGCGCCGGGGGCGGTAGGAAATGGCTTTAGCCTTGATGTCGGGGCTGGTCACGATCGCCTCACAACTGCTGTCTGAAAAAGTTACGCGGGAACCTTCGCTGGCATCCCCGAACTTTTTCAGTTCAGACGTAGGCAATTCTAAGAATGTTGGTCGCCCCCGGAGTCCCGAACGGCACGCCGGCCGTGATCACCAGTCGTTCGCCCGGCTTGGCGATCTTCTCCTGCCGGGCGACGCGGGTGGCGCGTGCCACCATGTCGCCAAAATTGTGCGCGTCCACGGTCTGTACCGGATGAACGCCCCAGGCGAGTGTCAGGCGCCGCGCGGTGTCGAGGTTGGGCGTCAGGCAGAGGATGCGCACGTCCGGCCGCTCGCGCGCGGCGCGCAGCGTGGTCGAGCCGGTGTTGGTGTAGGTGACGATCGCCGCGGCCGTGAGCGTATGCGCGCACTGCCGCGCGGCGGCGCTGATCGCGTCGGCGGTGGTCGCCTCGGGCTCGCGGCGGCTCGCATCCATCAGGCGGCGGTAGAGCGGGTCGGCTTCGACGCTCTTCAGGATGCGATCCATGATGGTGACCGCCTCGATCGGATATTCGCCCGAGGCCGACTCCGCCGACAGCATCACCGCATCGGTGCCGTCGTAGACCGCGGTCGCCACATCAGACGCCTCGGCGCGCGTCGGCGTCGGCGAGTGCACCATCGACTCCAGCATCTGTGTCGCCACGATCGCCGGCCGGCCGAGCACGCGACAGGCGGCGAGGATGCGCTTCTGCAGGGGCGGCACCGCCTCGGGCGGCATCTCCACGCCCAGGTCGCCGCGCGCGACCATGATGCCGTCGCTCTGCTCGATGATCTCGTCGAGATGGTCGATCGCGGCCGGCTTCTCGAGCTTGGCCATCACCGCGGCGCGACCGGCCACCAGCTTCTTGAGTTCGGCGATGTCGTTGGCGTGCTGCACGAACGACAGCGCCACCCAGTCGACGCCGAGCGACAGACCGTAGTCGAGGTCCTTGCGATCCTTGGGCGTCATCGGCGACAGCGGCAGGACCAGGTTGGGCAGGTTCACGCCCTTGCGGTCGCTGATGGTGCCCGCGACCTCGACCACCGTGTCGATCGTGTCCGCGGTATGCGCGGCGATGCGCAGGCGCACCTTGCCGTCGTCGATCAGCAGGATGCCGTCCGGCTTGGCCGCCTTGAATATCTCCGAATGCGGCAGCGGCACACGCATGGAGTCGCCGGGCTCCTCAGCCATGTCCAGGCGCAGCTTCTGGCCCTTCTTCAGTTCCATCGATCCATTGGCGATCTTGCCGAGCCGGAGCTTCGGGCCCTGCAGGTCCATCAGGATGGCGATCGGGTGCTTGTACTGCTTCTCCATTGCCCGCAGCAGATCGACTCGCTGCTTGTGATCCTCCGGCGTGCCGTGGCTGAAGTTCAGGCGAAAGACGTCGGCGCCGGCCTCGAACAGCGCCTTCAGCCGCTCCGGAGTAGAAGACGCCGGGCCAAGCGTGGCCACGATCTTGGTGAACCGCTGACGGAACATGACCTCAATCTAACGCTTCTGCGATGACACTTTGAAGCCGCCGGCCTGCTCATAGACCTTCACGACGGCAGAGTCATCGAGCTTGCCCCAGCCTGCGCCGGCTGCAGCCAGGAAGAGCTGGTGCGCGGCTGCGGCAAGAGGCAGCGGCAACCGAAGCTCGTGTCCGGTGTTCAGCACCAGCCCGAGATCCTTGACGAAGATCTCGATCGCCGAGAGCGGCGAATAGTCGTCGTCGAGCATGTGCGGCACGCGGTTGCCGAACATCCACGAATTGCCGGCGCTGGCCGATATGACGTCGTAGACCACGCGCGTGTCGGCGCCGGCCTTGGCGGCGAGCGCGACCGCTTCGGCCGCGGTGGCTATGTGCACGCCGGCGAGCAGCTGGTTCACCGTCTTCACCAGCGAGCCGATGCCCGGCGCTCCGCCCAGGCGGAACACCTTGGCCGAGGTGGCTGACAGGATGCTTTCCGCGGCGGCGAACGCCTTGGCATTGCCTGACGCCATGAAGGTGAGCTCGCCCGACTCGGCGCGTACCCGGCCGCCCGACATCGGCGAGTCCAGCAACTCATGCCCTGTCTTGGCGAGCCGTTCGCCCAGCGCGCGGCTGAAGGCGGCGGGGACGGTGGCGCATTGCATCACGACGCCGCCCTTGCGCAGCTTCGACACGGCGCCGTTGTCGCCGAACAGCACGGTCTCGACCTGCTTGTCGTTGACAACGGCGACCACGACCACGTCGGCACCACCCGCGGCGTCGGCGCAGGTCGCGATGCACGTGCCGCCGGCATCGGCGAACGCCTTGCGTGCAGCCTCGCTGGGATCGACGCCGACTACCTTGTGGCCGTGCTTCAGGAGGTTCTTCGCCATGCCGAGGCCCATCGAGCCCAGGCCGATGAAGGCGACGTTGGGGGTGTTCTTGTCGCTCATGATCAGGCCTTGATGCCGTACTTCGCCGCCCAGCCGAGGCCGGCCGCGGTCGTGGTCTTGGGCTTGTACTCGAGGCCGACATAGCCGTCGTAGCCGAGGCGATCGAGCACATCGAGCAGGTATATGTGGTTGGTTTCGCCGACGTCCGGCTCGTTGCGATCCGGGTTGCCGGCGATCTGCACGTGCGCGGTCAGCGGGAACAGCCGCTCGGTGCGCTTCTGCAGATCGCCCTCGGTGACCTGCAGGTGATAGAGGTCGAGCTGCAGCTTGAGGTGCGGCGCGGCCACTTCCTTGATGATCGCCTCGACCTGCGCGGTGGTGTTGGTGAAGTAGCCGGGAATGTCGCGATGGTTGATCGGCTCCATCACCAACGTGAGCCCGCTGTTGGCGGTGCGGTCGCAGGCCTTCTTGAGGTTCGCGACGAACGTCCTGTGCATCGCCTTTGTGTCGGCGCCGGGCGCGATCATGCCCGACATCACGTGCAGCGTTTTGCACTCCAGCACCTTGGCGTACTCCAGCGCCTTGTCGAGCGCGGCGGCGAAGTCGGCCTCGCGGCCAGGCAGGGCGGCAAACCCGCGTTCGCCCTTGCCGGCGTCGCCGGCCGGCAGGTTGAACAGCGCCTGCGTCAGCTTGTGCTTCTTGAGCTCGACGGCGATGTCCTTCGCCGGCGCCTCGTAGGGGAACAGGATCTCGACGGCATTGAAGCCGTGCGCGGCGGCGGCGCCGAAGCGCTGCAGGAAGGGCACCTCCTGGTAGATCCAGGAGAGATTGGCGGCGAGCTTGGGCATGTTCGAGTCCTAGGAGGGAAAGGCTTCTTCGACATCGCGCACCTGCGCGTCGCTGAGCAGGCGCACCTTGAAGCCTTGCAGCAGCAGGTGGAGCTTGGCGGTCTCTTCGAGCTCTTCGATGGAAGCGGAGGCGGCGGAAAGCGAGGTGCCGGCGACGACCGGGCCGTGGTTGGCGAGCAACACCGCGCGGTGACCCTTGGCATAGTCACGGATGGCGTCGGCGAGCTTGGGATCGCCCGGCTTGAAATAGGGCACCAGCGGCAGCTTGCCGACGCGCATCACGAAGTAGGGCGTGATCGGCGGCAGGGTGGTTTCCGTGTTGTGATGGCACGACGGATCGAGGCAGGAGATCGCCACGGCGTGCGTGCAATGCAGATGCACGATCGCGCCGTCCTTGGGCCTCACGTCGTAGACCGAGCGATGCAGCAGCGCCTCCTTGGTCGGCGGATCGCCGCCGACATGCTTGCCGTTCGTGTCGAGCTTGGAGAGCTGCGCCGGATCGAGCTCGCCGAGTGACGAGTTCGTGGGCGTCATCAGCCAGCCGTCGGCGATGCGCACCGAGATATTGCCCGAGGTGCCGGGGCAGAGGCCGCGCGCGGCGAGCTTGCGGCCGAGCGCGCAGACGTCTTCCCGGGATTTGGCTTCGCTGCTGCTCATAGCTTTGCAAACGCCTTGGTGAAGAAATCGGGTGCACCGAAATTGCCGGATTTCAACGCCAGCAACAGCGGCTTGGCTCCGATCGAGGCCGTCCACGGCACGCCGGGATCGATTTCCGGCCCGATGCGCAGCGCCGTCACGTCGAGCGCACCGACCACGGCGCCCGAGGTCTCGCCGCCCGCTACCACCAGCTGGCCGACGCCCGCGGCGACGAGGCCCGTGGCGAGTTGCGCCATCGTGTTCTCGATCGCATGGCTCGATTTCTCGACGCCGTACTTCTGCTGCAGCGCCTTCACGGTTTCGGGTTTGTCGCTGGCCGAGAGCAGGATCGGGCCGTGGCCGAGCTTGCTCTTGGCCCAGGCGAGCGCCTTGTCGCCGACCGGCTCGCCGCGGCAGATCGCGTCGGTGTCGAGCGCGAGACGCGGACCCTTGAAGTTGGCGATCTGGCCGAGCGTCGCGGCGGAGCAGGAGCCCGCCAGCACGGCCGCCGCCCCGTCGATCTTGGGCAGCGCATCGGCGCCCGACTTGTGCGCCAGCAACCCGCGGCGGCGATAGGCGGCCGGCAGGCCGAGCGCGACGCCCGAGCCGCCGGTGACCAGCAGGTCGTCGCCGACTGCCTCACCGATGATGCCGAGATCGGTGTCGGCGACGGCATCGACGATCACGTGCCGCACACCGTCGCCCGCGAGCTTGTCGAGCGCTCCCCGCAAGGTTGCAGAACCGGCCTGCACCTGCTTGAGCGGCACCAGGCCGACCTTGTGCTTGGTCTGCCGCGCCAGCACGCGCACCAGGCTCGAATCCGTCATCGGGTTGAGCGGGTGGTGGCGCATGTGCGTGTCGGAGAGCAACAAATCGCCGACGAACAGATGGCCGAAGAAGATCGTGCGCGCGTTCTCGGGGAAGGCGGGGCAGTAGATCGCTCGCTTGCCGCCGAGCGCGTCGAGCAGCGCATCGCCCACCGGACCGATATTGCCCTGGTCCGTCGAATCGAAGGTCGAGCAGTACTTGAAGAAGAAGCGGATACAGCGGGCCGCCTGCAGCGCCTTCAGCGCGTCGAGCGACTGCGCGATCGCATCCTTGGCAGCGATCGAGCGCGTCTTCAGCGCCACCACGACGGCATCGACGTCGTCGGGGATCGCGCCCTTCGCCGGAATGCCAATAGTCTGGATCGTGCGCATGCCGTTCTTGACCAGCATGCCCGCGATGTCGGTGGCGCCGGTGAAGTCGTCGGCGATGATTCCCAGGATGGCCATGGCGGACCCTAGGCGATCACGGTCGCAGGCATCCAGAACTTTCGCCGCCGGCTGCGCCGACGTTGCTCGTCCTCGCCGTCATAGACGTGCAATGGCGGCGCGGGGTCGAACGAATCGCGGATGTCGAGCGCGTTGACGTTGAGGGTGGCGATCGTGCGGCCTTCGTCCTCCATCACCGCGCCGACATAGGCGCCACACTTCCGGCACACGAGATAGTCGGTGATGCCGAGTCCGAAGCGATAGCGCGAGATCGCGCCGGGCGACGCACGGAACTCGACCGACGACGTCGGGCCGTCGCCCATCGTGCGCGCACCGTGGCGGCGGCAGAAGGTGCAGGAGCAGCGGCCGGGCCGCATCTCCTCGGGCTTCTTCGCCGACTCGAATCGAATCTGGATGGCGCCGCAGTGGCAGGAGCCGGGATAGGTCGTCATGTGCTCACCGTTTTCGACCGTTTTTGCCGTTTGTTTCCAACTCACCGATTTTGGCTCTCGCGAGCCGGTCGTTTCCTCACATAAGCACAGGTCGCCGACGCCCACCTAATAGGGGCAATGGCCGATGCGCATTCGGCCCGAAGAGAGGGTCCGAAGAGCGGTCCATTGCCCAACGCGCGCTTCGGAACGGCGCGTTATCCACAGGCTTCTACGGCGCGATCAGCGTGGCGCGGAAGTCGTTGACGTTGGTGCGCGTCGGGCCGGTTATCAGGCTGTCGCCGATCCGCTCGAACAGCGAATGCGCGTCGTTGTCGTCGAGCATCGCCTGCGGATTGCGGCCAACCTCGCGGGCGCGCGCCAGGGTGTCCGGCGTGAAGATCGCCCCGGCGATGTCCTCCGCGCCGTCGACTCCGTCGGTGTCGGCGGCGAGGCCCCAGATGCCGGGCCTGCCGTTGGCGGCGATTGTCTGGGCCAGCAGGTATTCGACATTGCGGCCACCGCGACCCTTGCCGCGCACCGTCACCGTCGTCTCGCCGCCGGACAGCATCACCGTGGGACGATTGCCGCGCTTCGCGATCGCGATCGCCTGGGTCGCATGCTCGGCGCCCAGCACGCGCGCTTCGCCTTCGAGATTGTCGCCCAGCATCACCACCTCGATACCCTTCTGCCGCGCGACCGCCGCGGCGGCCTCGAGTGATCGCTTGGGCGTGGCGACCATGACCGTCTCGACGCGCGCGAGGCGCGGATCGCCGGGCTTGGGCGTCTCCTCGATCTTGCCGGCCGCGCCGGCCTCGAGATGCGCACGCACCGCGGCGGGCGGATCGATCCGGTACTTGGCCAGCACGGCCAGCGCGTCGGCGAAGGTGGTTGCGTCGGCGACGGTCGGGCCGGAGCCGATCACGCCCGGATCATCGTTGGGCACGTCGGAGATCAGCCACGACAGCACGCGCGCGGGCTGCGCAGCCATGGCGAGCCGACCGCCCTTGATCGCCGAGAGATGCTTTCGCACCGTGTTCATCTCGACGATGTTGGCGCCCGAACGCAGCAACGCGCGGTTGACCTCCTGCTTGTCGGCCAGTGTCAGGCCGGGAGCGGGCAGGGCGAGCAACGCCGACGCGCCGCCCGAGATCAGGCACAGCACGAGATCGTCGGGCGAAAGGCCCGTCATCTTCTCCAGGATGCGGCCGGCCGCGGCACGGCCCTTCTCGTCGGGGACCGGATGAGCGGCCTCGACGATTTCGATGCGCTTGCACTCTTCGCCGTAGCCGTAGCGCGTGACGACCAGGCCTTCGAGGGGATGGTGCCAGCGGTCCTCGACCGCTCGCGCCATCGCGGCACTCGCCTTGCCGGCGCCGATCACGACCGTGCGTCCCTTCGGCGGCTGCAGCGTGTCGATATAGGGCGCGAGGCAGGTCGCGGGACGGGCGGCGCTGAGGGCGGCGTCGAACAATTCGCGCAGCAGCGCGCGGGCGTCGGCATCTTTCATTTGCGGCATCTTCCCACTATAGGGGCGCGATGCAACCACTCCTCGGGCCGGGCGATCCGCCGCCCTTTTCGGTATTCAACGAGAACGGCCAGGCGCCGCTGCTGCTGCTGTGCGACCATGCGAGCAAGGCCATCCCGAAGGGACTGGGCGGTCTCGGCATCACCGACGAGGAGCTGTCGCGCCATATCGGCTGGGACATCGGTGGACTCGACTCGGCGATCGAGCTGTCGAGGATTCTCGACGCGCCGCTGGTGGCGTCGGGCTATTCGCGGCTGGTGATCGACTGCAATCGCTGGCCGGGCGGGGAGGGCTCGACGCCCGAGGTCAGCGACCGGGTGCCGATCCCTGCCAACGAGGGCCTGACCAAGGAGCAGATCGATGCGCGTGCCGCCGCCTGCTTCTGGCCCTATCACCAGGAGGTCGACCGCCAGCTCGATCGCATGACCGCGGGCGGTCGCGCCGTGTGCCTGCTGGTGGTGCACAGCTTCACGCCCGAGATGAACGGCTTCCAGCGGCCGTGGCATGTCGGCGTGCTGTGGAACGACGATCCGCGCCTGCCCAATCCGATGCTGGCCGAGCTGCGCA
>DASXQC010000302.1:0-1536 GCA_036493235.1 Reyranella sp. | reverse complement strand
TTGAACGGCTTGTGCAGCACGCGTGATCGCTCGCCGGCCACCGAGCGTATCGCCGCCGTCTCGGAATAGCCGCTGGCGAAGATGATCGGCAGGTCGGGCCGCAACCGCCTGATCCTCCTTGCCACCTCGGCGCCGTTCATTCCGGGCATCGCGAAGTCGAGGATCATCGCTTGCGGGGATATCCGCTCGAGCGTCTTCAGCGCAGCGTCGCCTCCGTCGACCATGACGGCGGCGTATCCCAGACTCTCGAGCGACTCCGTCAGGAAGGCGCGGACATCGGGATCGTCGTCGACGACGAGGATGGTCGCGGCCCGCACCTCGACCTTGTCGACCGCCTCCTGCGTGTCGAGCTTGCGCGGCAGGGCGTCCGTCCGGCGCAGGTAAAGCCGCACGATGGTGCCATGGCCCGGCGTGCTCTCGATTCTGGCGACGCCGCCCGACTGGCGCAGCGTGCCGTAGACCTGACTGAGGCCGAGCCCCGTGCCCTTGCCGACTTCCTTGGTGGTGAAAAACGGTTCGAACGCGCGCTCGACCACGTCGGCGCTCATGCCTTGGCCGGAATCGGCGACCGAGAGTTCGACGTAGGCGCCGTCCGGTAGCTGGGGGTCGTCCCGGAATCGGCAAGCCCTCGTCGCGATCACGAGATCGCCGCCGTCGGGCATGGCGTCGCGCGCGTTCAGCGCCAGATTGAGTACGGCCATTTCGAGCTGGACCTGATCTCCCTGGACATGGAGGCCCTCGGTACCGAGGTCCATTTCGATGCGGATCGCCGGGCCGATGCTGCGCCGAAGCATGTCCGCGAAGCCTGCCACCGCGTTCGAAATGTCGATCGACGTGATCTCGAGCTTCTGGATCCGGGAGAAGGTGAGGAGCTGCCCGGCGAGGCGAGCGCCGCGCTCGGCCGCCTTGAGGCCGGCTTCCGCCCAGCGACCCACGCGATCCGGATCGTCCGGCCTGCGCCTGATGAGGTCGAGATTGCCGGTAATTCCCTGCAGCAAATTGTTGAAGTCGTGGGCGATGCCGCCGGTCAACTGGCCGACCGCTTCCATCTTCTGCGCCTGTCGCAGCGCGTGGTGCGCCTGTTCCAGCTCGCGGGTGCGTGCGACGATGCGCTGCTCGAGGCTCTCGTTGAGTTCGCGCAAGCGCGCTTCGCTCTCGCGCAAGGCCGCCGAAGCGCGCACGCGTTCGGTCGTCTCGGAGACGATGCACAGCACGCCGCCGACGCTTCCATCGGGCTCGGGGACCGCGGAGTAGGAGATGTCGAAATACACGGTTTCGCCAAAGCCGTGCCGCTCGATGTAGAACGGCCGGTCCTTTGCCGAGAACGTCTTGGCGGTGTCGCGGACGCCCTGCAGAAGCGGCTCCAGATCATCCCACAGCTCGGCCCAGTTTTCCCGGGCGGGACGGCCAAGCGCCCGCGGGTGCTTGTCGCCTATGGTCGGGGCATAGGCGTCGTTATAGAGCGCGGCGAACTCGGGGCCCCAGAACAGCACGATCTGGGCTTCTGCCCGCAGCAGCAGGCCGACCGCCGTTTTC